>CALVVG010000001.1 GCA_944363795.1 uncultured Bacilli bacterium
CTATTAAGTTCAAAAAAATTTTGCTGTTTTTGAACTACTTTTTCGTGTCGTAATTTAATTATTATTTTTCAACCTTTTTCCTCCACTAACTATTATGCAAAATTAATGTTATTTTATACAAATATTATAAAAAAAGATTAACATCATATGCTAATCTTTAAACTAATTCTAATTTAACTTCTAAAGCATCGTCGCCACGACGTTCTTTAATTTTAATAATTCTTGTATATCCGCCATTTCTAGTTTCATAGCGTTTAGCTAGTTCATCAAATACTTTTGCTACTACTTCTTTATCATTATGTAAAAAAGCTAAAGCTTTACGACGTGATACTAAAGTTCCATTTTTCCCATAAGTTATCATTTTATCAACAAATTTACGTACTTCTTTGGCACGTGATTCTGTAGTTATAACATAACCATTATTAATTACATCCTTAGTTAAACCAGCTAAAATACTTCTTCTAATTCTTGTTTCTCTTCCTAATTTTCTGTATTTCATTTTTTACTCCTTAAAACTAAGTCCCAATTCATTAACCTTGTCAAGAACTTCTTTTAATGATTTCTTTCCTAAGTTTCTGATTTTAGTAACTTCTATTTCTTTTTTATTAACTAAATCTTGAACGGTATGAATACCAGCTCTTTTTAAACAATTATAAGCACGAACAGAAAATTCTACTTCTTCAATTGGAGTTTCCAAAGTTTTAGTCATATTATCAACTTTCTTTTCTTGCATTATTCCTGCTATGTTACTTATAGAATTTAAATCTGCTATGATATTAAAATGTTCAATCAAAATTTTGGCAGCTAAAGCCATTGCTTCTTCTGGTGTCATACTACCATTAGTTGAAATTTCCATGATTAATTTATCATAAGATTCATCTTGACCAACACGAGTACTCATGACTTCGTATTTGACTACTTCAATTGGTGAATAAGATGAATCTATAGGAATAATACCTGCTTTTGCTTCGACAAATTTAGCTTTATTTTCTGAAGCTGGTACATAACCACGACCATTATCCACAGTCATTTCCATACTTATTTTTCCACCTTCAACTAAGTTACAAATTACTAAATTTGGATTCATTATTTCAATGTCAGCATCTGGTTCAATATCTGCTGCAGTTACTGCCCCTTCGCTAGATTTTACTAATCTTATGGTCTTTACTTCATTAGAATGATTTTTTACAACTAATTTTTTTAAAGCTAATACAATTGATGTAACATCTTCAACTACGCCTTCTATTTTTTGAAATTCATGCATTACACCATCAATTTTAACAGATGTTACAGCACTTCCTGGCAAACTAGAAAGTAGTACTCTTCTTAATGCGTTACCAATAGTAGTTCCAAATCCTCTTTCTAATGGTTCAAGTTCAAATTTAGCAAAATGATTGCTATCTTGATATTCAACAATTTTATAGTCTGGTTTTTCAAATTTAATCATAATACACGTTCCTTTCCTTAATTAATTTCTTGGTCTTTTTGGTGGACGACAACCATTATGAGGAATAGGTGTTTCATCTACAATACTTGTTATTTCTAGTCCAGCAGATTGTAAAGATCTTATCGCATTTTCACGACCTGGACCAAGTCCTTTAACGAATACATCAACTTTCTTTACACCTTGTTCAACAGCTGCTGCTGCAGCTGCTTCACTTGTAAGACCTGCAGCGTAAGGAGTTTTCTTTTTACTTCCTTTATATCCGATTCTTCCTGCTGATGACCAGCTAATTGCATTACCATCTTTATCACAAATTGTTACAATTGTATTGTTATATGTTGAATGAATATGTGCTTCTGCTTCAGGTATATTCTTTTTAACTTTTCTTTTTCTTCTATTATATGCCATTATTTATTACCTCCTATTTACCTGGTTTTTTCTTATTAGCTACTACTTTTCCTTTACCTTTACGAGTTTTAGCATTTCTACTTGTTCTTTGTCCTCGAACCGGTAAACCTTTTTTATGTCTAATTCCTTCATAGCTATTAATTTCCATTTTATTTTTAATACTCATTTGAACTTCGCGACGAAGATCACCTTCTACTAAATATTTATCAATTTCCTTACGTAATTTAGCTATTTCTTCATCATTCAAATCTTTAATTTTTTTTGAAGGTTCAACATTTGCATCTTGACAAATTGTTAAAGCTAAACTTCTACCTATACCATAAATTGCAGTAAGTCCTATGCAAGTATGTTTTTCTCCTGGTAATTCAATATTTTTAATTCTTGCCATTAATATCCTCCTTATCCTTGTACTTGTTTGTGTTTAGGATTTTCACAAATTACCCTAACTTTTCCTTTTCTTCTAATTATTTTGCATTTTTTACAAATCTTTTTTACCGATGGTCTAACTTTCATTATTTCACTCCTATCTTTTATTCCATGTTATTATCCCACGTGTTAAATCGTATGGTGACAATTCTACTGTAACTTTATCACCCAGTAAAATACGTATTAAGTGGACACGCATTTTACCAGAAACGTAGGCTGTTACAGTATGACCATTTTCAAGTGTAACTAAATACATATTACCTTTTAATACTTCAGTTACAACACCTTCAACTTCAATTTTATCTTTTTTTCCCATATTTTAGTCTCCCGTTAATATTTCATATCCGTCTTTTGTAACTAATACAGTATTTTCATAATGTGCTGATGGTTTACCATCATAAGTTTTAACAGTCCAATCATCATCACACATGTATACTTTTTTACTTCCCAAATTAAGCATTGGTTCAATAGCAATGGTCATTCCAGCTTTTAAAACTGTCATATTATTATCATCAAAATTTGGAACATCAGGTTCCTCATGCATCGAACTTCCAATTCCATGACCAACTAATTCTTCTACAACACTCAATCCATGAGAATGTGCATAATCTTCAATTGCTCGACTTACATCACGAATACGAGCTCCTTCTTTTACTTTTTGCACACCAGCATAAAAAGCTTTTTTAGTATTTTCTACTAATTTTTTAACATCATCAGAAACCTTTCCAATAATATAAGTTCGAGTTGCATCAGCATGATAGCCTTTATAAGAAAGTACTAAATCGATAGATACAATATCACCATTTTTAATTACTCTTTTACCTGGTATACCATGAACAACTTCATCATTAATAGAAATACATACACTTGCTGGATATCCTTGATAACCTAAAGTAGATGGTATACAATCGTTTTTTATTATAAAATCATAAATCACTTTATCTAATTTTCCAGTAGTTACACCTGGCTTTAAATATTTTTCAACTTCTTTAAAAGCTAGTTGATTATAACGTCCAGCTTCTTTCATTAATTCAATTTCACGTTCACTTTTAATATTAATCATTAGTCACAACCTTCGATATATCATTAAATATTTCATCAACACTTTTATCAACATTAATAATATTCAATTTGTTTTTTTCTTCATAATATTTTAATAATTTATCTGTATTTGTCAAGAAATTATCATATCTTATTTTAAAAGAATCAACGTTATCATCATTTCTTTTAATTAGTTGTTTACCACATTTGTCACATATGCCATTTTGTTTTGGCTGTAATTTTTGATCAAATATATTATATGTTTTACCACAACTACATGTAAGTCTACCCTCAACTCTTTTAATAGCAATATCTTTATCAAGCTTTAAATAAATTACTTGATAATTTGCATCATCTAATAATTTATCTAATTCAATGCCTTGTTTAAGAGTTCTTGGAAAACCATCTAAAATAAATGGTTTTCCCTTAATTTTTGTAAGTTTATCTTTAATTAAATCAATCATTAAATCATCACTTACTAACTCTCCTTTATCCATTATATTTTTTACTTCTAATCCTAATTTGCTACCATTTGAAATAGCTTCCCTTAACATGTCTCCGGTAGAAATATGCTCATAATCATACTTCTCTTTTAACATATGGCTTTGAGTTCCTTTACCTGCAGCAGGTGGAGCGATAAATATTATATTTTGCATTTTATCTTAATCTCTTTCTGCGCATTTTATAGCTACGGCTTATTAAACTACTTTCCATTTGTTTATATACTTCTATAGCAACTCCTACTACAATCAATATTCCTGTACCTCCAATGCTAACTGAAGAATCTAATTTAAAAATTAAAGAAAATATAACTGATATACCAGCGATTACTGCTAAAAAAGTACTTCCAGCAAAAGTAAGCTTTCCTAAAGAATTTCCAATATATTCTTTTGTATCATCACCAGGTCTTACTCCAGGAATATAACCACCATTCTTATTTAAATTCTTGCTCATTTCTTCTGGATTCATTACCATAAATGTATAAAAATAACCAAAGAAGAAAATTAATAAAATATATAATAAAAATCCGGTTGGAGTTGTATAAATAATATATTTTTCAACAAAATCGATAGCACTTTGATTACCAATTAAACTTACAATAGTTGCAGGAATAGTAGTTAATATAGATGCAAATATTACTGGGATAACTCCCGCAGAATTAATTTTAATTGGTAAAAAGCTTTGTTGATGACCATAAGCACTACTTGATCTATTTGCATATTGGATTGGCAATCGTCTTTCAGCTAATTGTATCCAAATAATACCTATAATAATTAATATATAAGATATAATAAATAAGCTAAAGAATAAAATTCCTAATCCACTAGAATATTTACCAGCTACTACAAACCCATCATATGCCTCAGAAAAAATTTTAGGCATACTAAGTATAATACCAGCCATAATTAACATTGATTGTCCGTTACCAATACCTTTGTTTGTAATTTGATCTCCCATCCACAAACAAAATGCTGTTCCAGCAGTCATAACTAAAGATGTTTGAAGCATTTCAAATACTGTACTATCTTTCATGAAAAATACACATAAAACATAAGCTTGAATAAAACCAATAATAATTCCTAAATATCTAGTAATCTTATTAATTTTTTGTCTTCCAACATATCCTTGTTCTTTTAAATCTTTAAAATATGGTATTATATCCATTTGCAACAATTGGGTTATAATTGACGCTGTAATATAAGGTGATACACCCATACCAAATATTGCAAAATTTTTAAGGCCTCCACCACTCATAATGTTAAAAATTTCCAAGGTTTTTAAATCTTCAATAATAGTAGAAGCCCAAGGAACAGTTATTGAACAGCCCAAACAAAATATACTTAAGCAAAACAAGGTAAAATAGATTCTTTTTCTTAAGTCTTTATTTTCTTTGTTAAAAAGTTGGGAAAACCCACGAAACATCTAAATCACCTCAGCTTTGCCACCGGAATTTTCAATTTTTGTAACAGCTTTACTAGAAAAACGATTAGCTTTAACAGTTAACTTTTTAGTTAGTTCCCCATTACCTAATATTTTTACACCAGCAAGTTGTTTTTTAATAATTTTTCTTTCCTTTAATACTTCTGGTGTAACAATATCACCATCATTAAAGAATTTTTCTAAATCTGCTAAATTAATTGTTGCATATCTAGTTGCAAATTTAGCATTATTAAAACCTCTTATCGGAATTCTTCTATGAAGTGGTGTTTGTCCTCCTTGGAACCAAGCTGCAATTGATGCTCCACTTCTAGATTTTTGACCATTTTCTCCGCGAGTAGATGTTTTACCCATTCCACTTCCTGGTCCACGACCAACTCTTTTAGAAACTTTTGTTTCTTTACTTTTTGGTAAATTTTCTAATTTCATATTATAATTCCTCAACTTTCTTGCCACGAAGTTCAGCAATATGTTCTGGAGTTCTTTGGCTTTTTAAAGCTTTTAAAGTTGCTTTAGCAACATTAACTTGAGTATTTGCCCCTAATGATTTAGCAACAATGTCTTTAACACCAGCTAATTCTAAAACAGCCCGAGCAGCACCACCAGCAATAATTCCACGACCTTCTTTAGCTGGCTTAATAAATACTTGAGCACGACCAACTTTTGAAATCATTTCATGAGGAATTGTTCTGCCATCTTTTAAAGCAATTTTACAAACATTTTTATTAGCTGCTTGTAAGGCTTTTTTTATCGCTTCTGGTACTTCATTAGCTTTACCGCTACCAATACCAACTAAACCTTTTCTATTTCCAACAGCTACTGTTGCAGAGAAACGGAAATGTCTTCCACCTTGAGTAACTTTAGTAACTCTGGTAATTGAGATAACTTTTTCTTCTAATAAATTCTTTTTTTGATCATTTTTTTGATTTCTCATACTACCTCCCTAAAATTCTAGTCCCGCTTCTCTTGCTGCTTCAGCAAGAGCTGCTACTCGACCATGATACACATAACCACCACGATCAAATACGACATTTTTTATTTTTAATTTAATACATTTTTCAGCAATATCTTTTCCTACTTTTTGAGCAGCTTCAATATTACCACCATTTTTTATTTTTAATTCAAGATTTGAAGAACTTGCTAGGGTAGTGCCCGTTACATCATCAATAACTTGAGCATAAATGCCTTTATTAGATCTAAATATATTTAGTCTTGGACATTCAGCAGTTCCACTAACAGTTTTACGAACTCTTTCATGTCTTCTTACACGAGCCTTATTATTTGCTTCTTTTTTAATCATAACTTAACTCCTCCCTATGCCGCTTTCTTTCCTTCTTTACGACGTACATGTTCATCTTTGTAACGTATTCCTTTTCCTTTATAAGGTTCAGGAACTCTAACTTTACGAACATTTGCCGCAAATTCAGATACTTTTTGTTTATCTATTCCATGAATAGTAATTTCAGTATTAGATTCACTAGTAACACTTAAATCACTTGGTGCTTCAATTATAACAGGATGTGAATAACCTGCACTAATTGTTATCTTATTACCACTGACATTAAACCGATATCCAACACCAACTGCTTCCAATCCTTTACTAAAACCAGTTGATACGCCAATAATCATATTATTAATTAATGAATTAGTGGTACCTTGCATCATATTAGCTTTTTTACTTGGTTTAATTTGTTTAGTTACTACACAATTATCAATTACTTCAACACTTATTAAATTACTAAATTGATAGTTTAATTCTCCTTTAGGTCCTTTTATAGCTACATTATTATCATTTACAATAATAGTAACTCCTTCGGGAATAGTTAGTTTTCTTTCACCAATTCTACTCATAATACCTTACCATATATAGGCAAGTACTTCACCTCCTAATCCCTTAGATCTTGCTTCTTTATCAGTCATTAAACCTTCAGAAGTAGAAATTATAGCAATACCTAGTCCGTTTAGAACACGAGGAATTTCATCCACTTTAGCATAAACTCTTAAACCAGATTTACTAATTCTCTTAAGCCCAGTTATAACTCTTTCTTTCTTAGGGCCATACTTTAAAGTAATTGTTAATTTATCACCATTGCTTTGCTTTTCATAAACATAATCAGTAACGTAACCTTCATTTTTTAGAATTTCAGCAATGCCTAAAGTCATTTTTGTACCAATTACTTCAACAGTTTTGTATTTCATTTGATTTGCATTACGAATACGAGTTAACATATCTGCTATTTTATCTTGTACAAACATTTTATTCCTCCTTCTACCAACTAGATTTTTTAACACCTGGTAATTTACCTTCATTTGCTAATTCTCTAAAACAAATACGACAAATACCATATTTTCTTAATACACCATGAGGTCTTCCACAACGATTACATCTTGTGTAAGCTCTAGTTGAAAATTTAGGTGTTCTTTTATTTTTCACAATCATACTTTTTTTTGCCATAAGTCCTCCTTAATTTTTGAAAGGCATTCCAAAGCCGGCAAGTAAACTCTTAGCTTCTTCATTGCTTTTTGCGGTAGTTACAAAAATTATATCCATACCACGAACTTTTACGACATCATCATATTCAATTTCTGGAAATATTAATTGTTCTTTAATTCCTAAAGTATAATTTCCATTTCCATCAAAAGAATGAGCAGAAACTCCGCGAAAATCACGGACTCTAGGAAGACCTACTTTTACTAACTTTTCAAAAAAGTAATACATGTTTTCTCCTCTTAGAGTTACTTTAACCCCAACTGGTTGACCTTCACGAATTTTAAAACCTGCAATTGATTTACGAGCTTTTGTAATTATTGGTTTTTGACCAGTAATTGTTTCTAAATCTTTAACAGCTGCAGTAATAAATTTTTCATCTTTACTACCATCTCCAACTCCAATATTCACAACAATTTTTTCAAGTTTTGGAACTTCCATAATTGTATTATAATTGTATTCTTTTATTAGATTTGGAACTATTTCCTTACTATATTTTTCTTTAAAATTACTCATAACTACTTACTCGCTTTCTTAGAAGCTTTTTTAGTTTCTTTTTCTACTTTAGTTTTTGTTTCATTAGCTTCTACTTTGTCTTTTTTTTCTTTAGCTTTCGCTTCTTTTTTACTTTCTTTTAATTCAGCTTCAGTAATCACTTTAACATTTGAAACATGAATAGGAGCTTCAATTTCAAATATGCCACCTTGATCATTAGTTGTTCTAGGTTTACTATGTTTCTTAACAATATTTATGCCTTCAACAACTACTTTGTTTTCTTTTTTTAATGTTTTTAAAACTTTGCCGTTTTTTCCTTTATTTGCACCAGCAATCACCTTAACTGTATCTCCAACTTTAACTTTCATCAGTACCTCCTATAATACTTCTGGAGCAAGAGATACTATTTTCATGTAATCTTTTTCTCTTAATTCTCTTGCTACTGGACCTAACACACGTGTTCCAATTGGTGATTTATCATCCTTAATTAAAACACATGCATTATCATCAAATTTAATGTAAGATCCGTCCTTACGTCTTACACCTTCAACACTTCTAACGATAACAGCTTTAACTACTTTTCCTTTTTTTATAGGACTATTAGGAATAGCTTTCTTTACAGTACCAACTACTACATCGCCAATATTTCCATATTTAACTTTAGATCCACCCATAACTCTTATTACTAAAAGTTCACGAGCTCCACTATTATCGGCAACTTTAAGTCTACTTTCTTGCATTACCATAATAATACCTCCTAAAGGATTACAGCTTCAATTAGAATTTCCACTAATTCATATCTTTTTGTTTTTGATAATGGTTTAGTCATTCTAATTTTTACTGTATCTCCTACTTTAGCTTTATTTTCTTCATCATGTGCAGCATATCTTTTGGAATACTTAACACGTTTATTATATAAAGGATGTCTTTTTGATGTTTCTACGTTTACTATAATTGTTTTATTGCCAGCAGCACTGACAACCTTACCAATTAATTCCGGTTTAATATCAGCCATTATTCGTTACCTCCATCTAATTCTCTTTCTTTAATTATCGTTTTCATTTTAGCAACATCTCTTCTTAAACTTCTTAATTGAGAAGGCTTTTCTAAAGTTCCATTTGCTTGTTGCATTCTTTTAGCAAATAATTCTTCTTTAGTTTCAATAATTTTCTTTTTTAATTCATCATTGGATAATTTTCTTAAATCTTCAATTTTCAAGAGAATCACCATCCTTTACGTCTTCTTTTTTTACAAATTTTGTTTTTACTGATAATTTATGTGATGCAAGTCTTAATGCTTCACGAGCAATTTCTTCGCTGACACCACTAATTTCAAACATAATTTTACCATTTTTTACTACAGCTACCCATTCATCAACAGATCCTTTTCCTTTACCTTGACGAGTTTCAAGAGGTTTTTTAGTTCTTGGCATATGAGGAAATATATTAATAAATACCTTTCCTCCACGTTTCATGAATCTAGTCATAGCTATACGAGCTGCTTCAATTTGTCTTGCAGATATCCATCCGCCTTCCATAGCTTTAAGGCCATATTCACCAAAATGTAATTCTAAATTTCCTTTAGCTTTACCATCATAACTAATACGATGACTTTTACGATATTTAGTTCTTTTTGGCATCAACATTTTTATCAGCTCCCTTCACTGTCTTTTTTGCAGGAAGAATTTCATTTTTATAAATCCAAACTTTAACTCCAATTTTTCCATAAGTAGTATCTGCTTCTGCTGTTGCATAATCGACATCTGCACGAATTGTATGAAGTGGAACAGTACCTTCAGTATAACCTTCAGTTCTAGCCATTTCAGCTCCACCCAAGCGTCCTGAAACAGCTGTTTTGCATCCTTTAGCTCCAGCTTTCATAACGTTTCTAATAGCTCTTTTTTGAGCAGATCTAAATGGTGCACGAGCAGCAATTTGACTAGCAATATTATTTGCTACTAATTGCGCATTTAAATCCGGATTTTTTTCTTCTACTATATTAATATAAATTTCTTCACCTACAAGTTTAGCTATTTTCTTTCTTAATTTTTCAATATCTTCACCGCCACGGCCAATAATAACACCTGGTTTAGCAGTATAAATAGTTACTTCGCAACGTCCCTTTTTACGTTCAATAATAACACTGGCAATAGCTGCATCTTTCATATTTTTTTCTAAATATTCTCTAACTTTTATATCATTTATTAAATATTGAGCATATTCACTATCTGCATACCATTTTGATTGCCAATCTTTATTAACGCCAAGACGATACCCAATAGGATTTACCTTTTGTCCCATGCTATTTTACTCCTTTCGCAGTATCACTTACACAAACTGTAATGTGACTACTTCTTTTATCGTGACGATCAACATTACCACGACTTGCAAATTTTATTCTTTTGTAAATAGGTCCTGGATTAATGTAACATTCACTTATTCGCAAACTACTTTCATTAGCTCCAAAGTTATTTACAGCATTTGCAACAGCAGAGTTTAATACTTTTAAAATTAATCTACTAGCCTTAGTATTAGTGTTTTCTAAAATCCCTCTAGCTGTTTCAATATCTTTTCCTCTAATTAAATCCATAGTCATTCTTGCAAGTCTAGGCTTAATTAAAGCGTTTTTATGAATTGCATATGCTTCCATGTTACCTCCTATTTATTTCCTGCATGGCCTGTAAACTTACGAGTTTGTGAAAATTCACCAAGTTTATGTCCCACCATGTCTTCTGTAATATATACAGGTATAAAATCTTTACCATTGTGAACAGCTATTGTATGTCCTACAAAATCAGGAAAAATAGTAGATCTTCTTGACCATGTTTTAATAACTGTTTTTTTGTTACTTTTATTCATTTCTTGAACCTTTTTCATTAATGATTCTTGAACATAAGGTCCTTTTTTTAAACTTCTTGCCATAAATCCCACCTATTTAGCCTTTCTACTTACAATTAGTCTTTCACTTTTTTTCTTACTTTTACGAGTTTTAACACCAAGCGCAGGTTTACCCCAAGGTGTCATTGGGCTCTTACGTCCAATTGGTGCACGACCTTCTCCACCACCATGTGGGTGATCATTTGGATTCATTACAGAACCACGGTTAGTAGGTCTAATACCCATATGACGTTTACGTCCAGCTTTTCCTAAATTTACTAATTTATAATCTTCGTTACCTACAACACCAATTGTTGCTACACAATTTCCAAGTATTAATCTTGTTTCACCAGATTGCAAACGTACCATTACATATTTTCCTTCACGGCCTAAAATTTGAGCACTTGTACCTGCACTACGGCAAATTTCTGCACCTTTTCCAGGTTGAAGTTCAATGCAGTGAATAGTTGTTCCAACAGGAATGTTTTTTAATGGTAAAGAATTACCAACTTTAATATCAGCGCCTTCACCATTTTCTATAATCGCACCAACTTTTAGCCCATTTGGAGCAATTATATATCTTTTTTCTCCATCTTTATAATTAATTAAAGCAATATTTGCAGTTCTGTTTGGATCATATTCAATAGATACTACACGACCAGTAATTCCAATTTTATTTCTCTTGTAATCAATTAAACGATATTTTCTCTTTGCTCCTCCACCGATATGGCGAACAGTCATTTTTCCTTGATTATTTCTACCACCAGTTTTACTTTTTGTTCTAAGTAATGATTTAGTAGGAGTAGATTTTGTAAGTTCTTCATTTACAAGGGTACTCATTCCTCGACGTCCATTTGTCGTAGGTTTATAATGTTTTATTGCCATGTTATCCTCCTCACTAAATATCTATTGAAGAACCATTAGCTAAAGTAATAATAGCCTTTTTATAAGTTTTAGTTCTTCCAGAGTATCTTCCAACTCTTCTTCTTTTAGATTTTGTATTTAATGTATTTACACTTTTTACACTGACTTTAAACGCTTCTTCTATTGCTTTTTTTATTTCGGTCTTAGTAGCATCTTTTATTACTTTAAATGTATATACATTATTTTGTTTATTAGCCATTGATTTTTCAGTAATGACTGGTGCAATAATGATATCTGAATAATGTCTCATTATTTAAGCACCTCCTCTATTTTTTTAATCGCTTCTTCATCGCACACTAGAATATCAGCATTAATTACATCGTAGCAATTTACTTCATCAGCATAAATTACCAAAACATTTGGTAGATTTCTAGTAGCTAAATATAAATTTTCAGCATCATCGCTAGTTACAAATAATATTTTATTATCTAAATTTAAAGATTTTAACATTTTTAATACATCTTTAGTTTTATTAGATTCTAAATTAAAATTATCAACTACAACTAATTCTTTAGCAACATTTTTTAATGTTAAAGCACTTTTTATAGCTAATACTCTTTCCTTTTTATTAATTTTAAAGGAATAATCTCTTGGATTTACTCCAAATGGGATTCCGCCTCCACGCCATTGTGTAGCACGGATACTACCTTGACGAGCACGTCCAGTACCTTTTTGTTTCCAAGGTTTTCTACCTCCACCTGATACTTCACTTCTATTTTTTGTTTTTCTAGTTCCTTGACGAGTTGCATCAAGTTGTAAACGAATCATCTTTTTTAAAGCATCATTGTTAACTTCAATATTCCATACGCCATCTTTTAATGTTAAATCATGAACTTTTTCTCCATTAAGATTTTTAACACTTATTTTTGTCATTTTTAATCCTTTCTAAAGTAAATAATTATTTACTTTCTTCTTGTCCTTCTGCAGCAACTGATGCATTTTCAGTTTCCAAATTGTTATTTTCTTCTTGCGTTTCTTGAGAGTTTGCAGGTTCTTCAACTACTTCATCTACAACACTTTCAGATTCATACACAAGAATTTCTTTTGGATCTTCTTTACGAGAATTTTTTACTGCATTTTTTATTAACACTAAAGAATTTTTAGCTCCTGGAATATTTCCACTTATTAAAATATAGTTTTCATTTTCGTTTACTTCAATAATTTCTAAGTTTTGAATAGTAACCGTTTCAACACCCATGTGTCCAGCTAACTTTTTACCTTTCAAAACTCTTTTTGGTAACATTGTTCCTAATGAACCTGGGCCTCTATGATAATGTGAACCATGTCCCATAGGTCCGCGAGATTGGTTATGTCTTTTAATAACACCTTGAAAACCTTTCCCCTTACTAGTTCCTGTTACATCAACTATTTCTCCCACTTCAAATATTGAAGCTTTAATAGTATCGCCAATATTATATTCTGCATCTACATCTCTTATTTCTTTTAAGAAGCGCTTAGGTGTTGTATTGGCTTTTTTAGCATTTCCCATTTCTGGTTTATTTGCACTTTTTTCTTTTTTTTCAAATACGCCTAGTTGGATTCCATTATACCCATTTTTTTCAACAGTTTTGACTTGCATTACCACATTTGGTTCAACTTCTACTACCGTCACAGGGATAAGTTTACCTTCCTTGGTAAACACTTGAGTCATTCCAACTTTGCGCCCTAAGATTCCTTTCATAATTTAATTCCTTTCCTTATTATAGTTTTACATTTACATTAACACCACTTGGTAAATCTAAATGAGTCAATGCATCAATTGTTTCTTTGCTAGGATTTTTAATATCTATTAATCTTTTATGAGTTCTTCTCTCAAATTGTTCTCTAGCATCTTTATATTTGTGTACTGCTCTTAATACTGTAACTTTTTCAATTTCTGTTGGTAGGGGAACAGGTCCAGAAATTTCACCACCAGTTCTTTTAACAGTTTCCACAATTTTCCCAGCTGCAATATCTAATAATCGATGATCGTAAGCTTTCAAATTGATTCTCACTTTTGTACTTGACACTTTCATGTCCTCCTTTCGCCTATATCTAGTATAGACATACTCCGCACAAGTTCTCTGACTCATCTTTACTACCAACCTGTCCTAGTGTATCAGTAACCTTGCACATCAACGCAGTCATACGTGTTTAATTATAACATTACACTATATGAAAATGCAATAAAAAAATGCTTATTTTTGCATTTTTCTTTATATTTCGATTAAAAAATCTAAATTTTTACCCTTTAATATGTTTTATTCTTCCATTATTAAAGAATTAGTATTATTCATTTCTTCAGGTATAGATATATCCATATAATCAAGAATTGTTGGAGCAACATTTACTAAGGATCCATTTTGAACTAATTTGATTTTATCATCGCAAATAATAAAAGGGACTTTACTATTTGTATGAGTTGTACAAATACTTCCATCTTCATTTAGCATTTTTTCAGCATTTCCATGATCAGACAAAATAATGATTTTATAAAAATTTTCTTCTGCTTTTTCAATTATTTTTCCTAAACAAATATCTAAAGCCATGCAAGCTTTAATTGTTGCATCCAAATTACCAGTATGTCCTACCATATCAGGATTGGCAAAATTAGCTAATATAAAATCATAATCATTATTCATAGCATTAACTATTTTTTTTGTGACTTCAACGCAATTCATTTCTGGCTTTAAATCATAAGTTGCTACATTAGGAGATGGAACATTAATTTTATCACATTTTTCAATTTTTCCATCGTATCCTCCGTCAAAAAAGTATGTCACATGAGGATATTTTTCGCTTTCTGCTATTCTAGCTTGGGTAAATTCTAATTCACTTAAATACACGCCTAAAGTATGAGTAATTTCCGGTGGTTCAATTAAATTCAATGTCTTTATTTTTTTATCTATTGGTAAAAAAGTAAATACTAATGTATCGCTCAAATCTTTAACAGCAAAGTTACTAAAAGAATTGCAATTAACAATTGCATTAAGTATTTGTTTAGAACGATCAGCTCTATAATTCATCCAAATTATTACATCACCATTTTTAATTAAATTTTTAGAAGCAATAATAGGTTTTATAAATTCATCAGTAATACCACTACCATAGCAAGAAGTAATAGATCTTTCTAAATCAAGTGCCCCTCTGCCAATACCATTAACAATCAAATCATAATATATTTTAACTCTATCCCAATGTTGATCTCTATCCATAGCATAATATCTTCCACAAACTGATGTTATATCTCCAATATTATTTTTTTTAATTAAATTTTGAATAATAGATATATATTTATATGCCGATTTTACATCAGTATCACGCCCATCTGTAATTAAATGAAAATGAATTTTTGTAAAATTATTATTTATTAAAAATTGATACATATTTATAAAATCATCTATTCCTGCATGAATATTACCATCACTACATAGTCCTAATATGTGAATATCTTTATCTACGCAAGATAAGAGCTTATTAATATTTTTACTTTCTGAAGGTATATTAGCAAAAAATTCATTAACTAAAACTTCTGGTTGTTTAACAATTCTTCCAGCACCAATTGTTAAATGACCTACTTCACTATTCCCCATTTGACCATGGTTTAAACCAACAGCTTCCTCTGAAGCATTTAATAAAGCATGCGGATATTTTTGCCACAAATTTTCAAAATTATTCATTTTTGATAACTTTACAGCATTCCCTTTTTCCTCATCTCGAATACCAAATCCATCAAAAATAATTGTTAATATTTTTTTCAACATATTCACCTTCTTTTTTATGATATCATAATTTTATTCACAAAAAAAGACTTATCAGTCTTCATTACCCAATATATTCTTTACGTTTTAATTTAACACGATCTGCGATAGTAGTTAAAAATTCCGAATTGGTTGGTCTACTTCTTTCAAAATCTACACTATTACCAAATATTTGTTCCATAAGTTTTATATCTCCTCTAATCCAACTTATTTCAATGGCATGTCTTATAGCTCTTTCTACTCTAGTTGCAGTTGTTTGATATCTGCTAGCTATTTCTGGATATATTTCTTTGGTAATTAATTGCATTGCTTCATCACCAGTATACAATAACATTATTCCTTCTCTAATATATCTATAACCTTTAACATGACTAGGTATTCCTAAATCATGTAATAAGGTACTAACTTCTATTTCTACACTTAAACTATTATCTCTTTTTATTTCTAATTTATCTTTAAATAGTTCTTCAATCCTACTTTCTAATACTTCCATTTCCACAGGTTTTAATAAATAATATTCTGCTTTCAATTTTTGAATTTTCTTTATAGTATAATCATCTTTAAAACTTGATAATACTATTACTTTTTTATTTATATTAGAATTTCTCATTTCTTCTAATATTTTTATTCCATCAATTCTCGGCAATAAAATATCTAATAATACTAGATCATACTCTTCGCTTTGACTTTTTAAATAATCTAAACCTTCTTTGCCATCTTTAAAAGTTCCTACTACTTCTATATTTCCGCTTTCTTTAAAATATTTCTTTACACTGCTTAATACTGCTTCATTATCATCTATCATGATAACTCTTATTGTTTTATTCATTTTGTTCCTTTCCTTATTAAATATTTTAATGCTGCACATGTCTTCATTATAAATGACAATCCAACAAATTACTACAAAATCTTTTGTCGAGTTATGTAAATGCCTGTAAATAATTGTCTAATAAAGACTACTTTACTATTTCTAAAAGTATTTCTTTTACCTGATTTATATTTAACGAGGAACTTCCAATTAAAAAACCATCTAAATTTTTAATACTATTTATACTTTCGATATTATCTTTATTAATGCTACCTCCATATAATACTAAAAAATTAGTATCATATTTTTCTTCTACAATATCTTTTATAAATTGAATAGTTTCTTTAATTTCCTTTATTTCTGGGGTAACACCTGTTCCTATAGCCCAAACAGGTTCATATGCTATTATGATATTTTTTAATTCAACATTATTTAATACTTCACTTATTTGTTTTTCAAGTACCATATAAGTATTGCCATTTTCTTTATCATTTAAAGTTTCTCCTATACAATAAATTATATTAATTTCATTTTCTATTGCATTATTAATTTTATTAATAAAGTCAATATTGATTTCATTTTTATAAATCCTTCTTTCGCTATGTCCTACTAATACATAATTTACTCCTATGCTTTTAAGTTGCTCACCGGTTACTTCGCCAGTAATAGTTTTATCTATAAAAGATGTAATATCTTGTGCACCTAATTCATAATTTGAGCCATCAAAATAAGCTAAAAACGGCAAAGAAGGTATTAATACCAATTTAACCTTTTTAGCTTCTATTTCGTTTATCTGATTTTTATATTTTATAATCTCTTCTTTTACAAATTTATTTTTAAAATTACAAACTAAATACTTCATAACTCCATCCATTCCAAAGCTGCTAATTTTCCATCTGTAATATATTCTAAAGTTGCTCCACCACCGCTTGATACAAATGCAAAATCATCTATGTAACCAAATTTTTTTACTGCAGATGCAGTATCACCACCACCAACAATCACTTTTTTATTACTATTTTTTAAAATCTTAAATAATCCACTTGTTCCTTCAGTAAATCTTTCATCTTCAAATTTGCCACAAGTTCCATTAACAAATATTATTTCACTATTATCTATATATTTTTTATATAAATCTAAACTTTTGCTACCAATATCATATATGATTCCATCATCTAATGTAAAATCTATTGGTAATATTATTTTTCCTTTATATTTATCCATTAAATTTTTCAGTTCAGCAAGTATACCTTCATCATTTGTTGCAATGCTATTACCAACATCTGCTCCCTTTGCTTTTAAAAATGAATTAGCAATTCCACCACCAGTTAGCAAGAAATCACATCTATTGAGCAAAGATTTAATAATAGGTAATTTATCATCCACTTTTGCGCCTCCCATAAAAACGCAAAATGGATGAGGTGTATTTTTTACTAAAATACTTAAATTCTTTAATTCTTCTTCTATTAAAAAACCTATACAATGAGGGATAAATTTAGCTATACCAGCCGTTGATGCATGAGCACGATGCACTGATCCAAATGCATCATTAACAAATATGTCTCCCAAACTTGCCCAAAATTTTGCAAGATCTAAATTATTTCCACTTTCTAACTTTTCGGGATAGTCCATAATTCTTGTATTTTCAAGTAAAATAATATCACCTTTGTTACATGAATCAACAAACTCTTTGACTTTTTCTCCAGTACATTTATCTACAAATTTGACTTCTCTTTCAAGTAAATTACTAAGTTCTTGCCCCACATACTTTAAGGTTTTCTTTTGTTTATCTTCTTCACTTTTAACTCTACCTAAATGACTCAATATAACTATCTTGCAATTATTATTTAACAAATATCTTAAAGTTGGAATACTTTTTTTTATTTTAGAGTTATCTTTAATTATATTGCCTTCCATTGGTACATTATAATCACATCTTAATATTATATTTTTATTTTTAATGTCTAATTCATTTATTTTTTTCATATTTTTCCTTTCATAACGAAAATAAAAATACTATTGTATTATTTATTTTACATAGCATTTTTTTGCATAATAATATTCGCATTCATAGATTTATTTGTATTTGCCTGTTGATCACTATCTAAATTAATAAAGGATACAGTAAATTGCCATTGTTGTGTAGTAGCTGAAGTACTATTTGCTGTTATTTGGTAATTTGATGCAATAGCAAATACACCATTAGCAGTTGTAATATCAAAGCCACTAACTGTTTGTTGTGTACCACCAGTAGTTGTTGTAGTTATATTTTCTTTATATGTAAGTCCAGACACTGAAGTAACTTTAGCTCCTGTTGGATCAGTTATAGTTAAAAGTATTTCCGGTTTAGAATCAGAGGTTGTATAGACAAATTCATTTGAATTAATACTAAAATAAACATAATACCCATACGTTGCAGTGTTAGTACTATTATTAGCTAATAATCTTACAGTACCAGTAGCATTACTTGTTAAATTTCCTGCACCAATACCAAAATTAAATTGATTAATATTTAAATTAATTTCATTATTAATATCGAAAGTTAAACTATCAGTTGTATTAGATGATATATTTAGATTTTGTTGCGTACTATTCATTAATTGTGCTTGAAAAAAAGCATAAGTTACTGTAGACACTAAAACAATTAATATTGCTACAACTATTATTGTTATTTCAATTTTTTTTCTTTGTTCCATACTTATCTATCCTTACTATTTAAATTTTAACATGATTAAATATTTTATTCAAGTATATATTAAACTAGTTGTATGTAAATTAAAAAATTGTAAACATTTTTATTTACAATTTTTATTCAAACATTTTTTTTGCCGTCCTAAGCATTTGAGCTGTATATCCATATTCATTATCATACCAAGCAACAATTTTAACTAACTGAGTATCATTAGATTCTACTATACTTGTTGATAATCCATCAACAACTGCCCCATACTTTTTTCCTAAAATATCACTAGAAACTATTGGGTCCATAGTAATCATAATTGTTTCATTTTGATTATCCATAAATAACTTGGTAATTTCTTCAATACTTGTTTTTTTGTTCAACTCTAATGTAACATCAATTAATGAACCATCAGCTACCGGTATTCTATAAGCAATTCCATCCAATTTATTTAATAGTTCCGGAATAACTAAACTTATTGCTTTTGCTGCTCCTGTAGATGCCGGAACAATATTTTGAGCACAAGCACGTCCACGTCTAGCTTTAATGCCCTTTTTATGAGCTATATCCAAAGTAGCTTGATCATTTGTATATGCATGAACTGTACTCATAAATCCTTTTTTTATCCCTATATTATCGTTAATAATTTTTAATACTGGTGCTAAACAATTTGTTGTACAACTGGCTGCTGAAACTATTTTATCGTCATTAGTTAATATATCATCATTAACATTATATACAATTGTTTTCATTAATCCTTTACCAGGAGCAGATATAAGTACTTTTTTGGCTCCTGCATCTAAATGCTTTTTAGCATCTTCATAAGCCGTAAATTTTCCAGTACATTCTAATACTAAATCAACATTCAAATCTTTCCAAGGTAATTTTTCTGGATCTTTTTCACAATAAACTTTAATGTGTTTACCAGCAACAACTAAATCATTACCTTCAAAATCTATTTCATTTTCATGAAAAGAACGATGAACAGTATCATACTTAACCAAATATGCTAAATCCTCTGCACTTGTTAAATCATTGATAGCTACAATATCAAAATCCGTTTGTGTAACTATTTGCCTAAAAGCTAATCTCCCTATTCTACCAAAACCATTAATTGCAACTTTAATCATTATATTTTCCTCCTATAAATTCTCTTAAAATTGAATCATCATTAACATACTCTCCAGGAATTGGAAAAAATGTCTTTAAAAAATCAATCAATCTTCTTGCTTCTTCATAGTATATCGAATCTACTCCAACAGATAATAATAAAGGCTCAACATACACCTTTAATACTCCTATCTCATATGTTAATGCCGTATTTAAAATTGTATCAGCTTGATGAATATATGGAAAAATATATTTTTCTTCTCCATTACGAACATTTTGCCAATTATCAATTGTATTAATTACATCATAACCTCGTGTTCTATTATCTCTTACAATTCTTCTTAACAATCTCAAATCTAATGTTGATACATAATTATGTTCATCAATATTTAAAGGTATAAAAGGACTTAAATAAATTTTATATTTGTGCTTAAAATCAATATCTTTAGTTAATTCATCATTTAATGCATGTAATCCTTCGATTAAAAATATACTATTTTCGTATAATTTAATTTTCTTATTAGAATATTCCCTTTTACCAGTTATAAAATTATAACTAGGTAAAATAATTTCTTCCCCATTTAATAATTTATTTAAATCATCATTAAATGTTTTTATGTCTATAGCTTCTAGACATTCGAAATCATATTTATTATTCTCATCTTTAGGTGTTTCATGCCTTTCAACAAAATAATCATCTAAACTTATTTTTATTGTATTATATCCCAAAGCCTCTAAATAAGATGCTATTTTAGCTGTTGTCGTTGTTTTTCCAGATGAAGATGGACCAGCTATTAATAGAAATTTAATATCATGATTATTAATAATTTTATCGACTATTTTAGAAATGTTTAAGCTAAACATTAACTCATTAGCCCGAATAAAATCTCTTATTTTACCACTGCTAATATTTTTATTTAAATCGCTTACATAAGGCATTTTTAAATTATCTAACCATTGTTTGCCTGATAAAAATGATTCTATTATATTATCATAATGGACATATTCCAAAACATTTCCCTTACTTCTAACACTTGGAAACATAAAAACTATTCGATTATTACCTAAATAAATTAATTGGTATTTATTAATAAAACCAGTAGAATAAGGCATTAAAGAATAAAAATAATTAAATTTTTGATGTAATCTATACATAGTTACCATTTTATCATTTATACTTTGAATGTTATAAGCTTTTTCATATTCATTATTTTTTTTATAAAAATGAATAGCTTCTTTTGATGTAATATTATATTTATATATAATAGCATTTTCATCTACAATCTGAGCCATTTTTTCTTTTATTCTACTTAAATCATCTTGAGTCAAAATTTTATTTCCTTTTACTACTCCAAGCATACCTCTAGGAACACTATGTTCGTAGCTAATTTCTAATTCAGGAAATATTTCAACTAAAGCAACTTCAAACAAAAATTTTAATCCAGCCTTATAAATTTTATTGCCTATAATATCATTAGTATTAATGAATTCTATTTTTTCATCTTTTAATGCTTTAGTGTCTAAAGAATATATTTCATTATTTACTTTATATCCCATAATATTTTCCATAGTAAAATCCTTACTTATTTCAAAGTATGAGATTCCTTTTTCATATTCATGAATTGTATTATCCTGAAAAGTAATTTTTACTTTACTCATTAAATTTCCCTCTATTCTTTAAAATTATATCATAAATGTATTTTTTTTTGAATAAATTTTTTATTTTTTTACTATTATTAATTTAGGTGATTATATTGAATATTATTCCAACAGTAATTGAAAAAAGTAGTAATAAAGAATATGCTTACGATCTTTATTCTAGAATGCTTAAAGATCGAATTATTTTCTTAAGTGGTGAAATAAATGATAATGTAGCTAATATTATAATAAGTCAGCTTTTATATTTAGATAACCAAAACAATGAAGATATTTATATTTACATAAATAGCCCTGGAGGATCTATAACTTCAGGAATGAGTATATATGATACAATAAATTTTGTTAAAAGTACTGTTATAACTATCGGCTTAGGCATGTGTGCTAGTATGGCTGCTTTTTTATTAGCTAGTGGAGATAAACGCTTTGCTCTTCCTAATACAGAAATAATGATACACCAACCTCTAGGAGGAGCCCAAGGGCAAGCAACTGATATCAAAATAGCAGCTGAGAGAATTATAAAAATTAAAAATAAGTTAAATACTATATTAGCCAAAAAAACTAAACAATCTATTGAAAAAATTCAAATGGATACTGAAAGAGATAATTACTTAGATGCAAATGAAGCATTACAATATGGTTTAATAGATGCTATAATTGAAAAAAACAATAATTAATCTATTTTTAATATAATATCGCCATTTTGAGAATATAAAAATTTTTCTTTTGCATAACGTGCAACATAATCTTCGTCTTGTAATTTTGTTACATCGCTAGAAAGTTTTTCTTCTTCTTCTAATAAAGAGCTATATTCATAATTTAATTTTTTAATTTCTTTATTATTATCTAATATTTCGCCCCAATCACTAGCCACTGAATGTATCAACATAAACGATAAAAAACATATAACACTAGTAATTAGTAACATACGTTTTCTTTCCTTTTTTGTTTTTTTCATGTCAAATATTCACCCCAATTTTTATTAATTATATCAAAAAAAAGCCAACCATTGTATATGCGTTGACTTTTTTATTAACATTTTACATTTTTTTTACTTTGTGAAATAAGTAAAGAATTTTTTTTAATATTTTTGGAAACAAAAAATATTCTAGTAAATATCCCATAATTAGTATAAATAAAAAATATATATGAAAATAACCATTATTTATTTTATACATTATATAAATATATAAAATAACTATATCAATAATAAAAACTAGGGTTATAATAAATTTAATAATATTATTTTTCTTATCTAATATATATTTATTAAAGTGAACAAGTAAATGAAAAAAAATGCCATAGAAAAACGAAAAAATTAAAGATAAAATTTGAATATAACTATTCATTATTTAAAAAGTTTATTAAACACACTTTCTTTATTTTTAGTTACATTACCATCTATATAATTAAAAGAATTTATTTTTCCTTTTATTTTAACATTACCATCATTAGTATCAAGTTTCAAAAGTTCCAAATTTTCTCCTAATAATCTTATATTTCCCATGGTTGTTTCCATTAAAAATTCTTCATCATCAAAGCTTACAATTTTATTTACTCCAGTTAATGATATACTACTACGATCAACCATTTTGATTTCTTGAGAACCATAATTTATATTATCCATTACTATCACCTAATAATATATATGCATAAAAAAAGATAACTATGTTAAATAATTATCTTTGAGAAACACGTCTTTTTAGTGATGTCGTAGGTAAATCAACAAGTTCTATTAATAAAGGGTTATCACTCATAGCTTCTAAAAATTTTTGATGACTAACCATTTGTCCTTGACATTCATTATTATAATATTTTACAATGTCAGCTATTTGACTTTCTATCTTATCATTTCCATTCCAAGGCAAAACACAATCTCCATTTTCTAAAAAGCTATATTTACCAACTTGAGGAAAATAAACTATTCCTATAGCTCTAGCACTTTCATATCTTCTTTTAAAACGTTCGATATCATTATGTTTATCGTCTTTATCTATATTAATTCCTAAAACATTAGCATTAACTTTGTTATAAAGTATATCTTCAAGACTTAACTCTATACCAACGTAATATTCTCGGCTATTTGTACTAATACTAACATTGTTAAAACTGGTAAAAATAACTCCTAAAAGATGTTTATTTCCTTCTTTATCACTTTCGTAAACGTATTTATATGTAGTTATTTCTTTATTGTACATTTTTATCTCTCCTTTTTTTTGAAGTAACGGACATAATTTTACCACTATATATATAATATGTCAAGGAAAAATAAAAATTACTATTCGGCTATCTGTAAACTATAATTTTAAATTCATTTTTTGATTTCTAAATATTCTTTCATCCATTTGCTTTAAATTAGCAGATATTGTTGGAAAAAATTCCATTTTTTCTATTATATCTTTTTCTAAATTTATTCCTGGGGCTATTTCTATTAAGATTAATCCCTTATTTGTTAATTTAAAAACGCATCTTTCAGTTATATAATAAATATCTTGATTATTAATTAAAGCTTGTTTCGCTGAAAAAGTGATTTGTTCAACTTTATCAACAAACTTTTTCTTTTTTCCTTCTTCTTTAATTATTAGTTGACCATCTTTTATTTCCTCTTTTAGACCATTTGTTGTAAACGTTCCTATAAAAACTATCTTTTTTGTACTTTGAGTAATATTTATAAATCCTCCTGGACCAGTAACCCGTGTCCCAAACTTAGATACGTTTACGTTCCCATCTTTGTCGACTTCTGCTAATCCAAGTATTGCCATATCGAGTGCTCCACCATTATAGGCATCAAATTGTTCTGCTGTTGATACTACAGAATCCGGATTAATAGAACCACCAAAAGCTATACCACCAATTGGAACTCCACCAGTTGGCCCAGTTTCAACAGATAAATAAATATCATCAGAAAAACCTTCTTCAATTGAAACATTTGCTACTGAATCTGGCATTCCAACTCCTAAATTAATTACATTACCTTTTTTTAATTCCATTGCAGCTCTTCTTCCGCATACTTTTCTATTATCTAGCTCACGAATAGCTACGCTTTCTAAGGGTATTTTTATATCTCCTGTTATCTCTGGATGGTAAATTGGCATGTTGTAATCTCCTAAAGAATAATCGGGTTCCGCTACTACTACATAATCAACATAAGAAGAATGAATTATAGCATTACGAGCTTTTAAAGAACCTCTAGGAACAATTTTTTCTACTTGAGCAATAACAATCCCTCCAGAATTATGAGCAGCTATTGCCATATTATATTGTTCTCCAATCAAAGCTTCATGTTCCAAAGATAAATTACCATCTTCATCAGCATAAGTAGCCTTAATAATTGCTACATTTATTACAAAGGACTTATAAAACAAAACTTCCTTACCATCAATTTTAAGCAATTCAACAATATCAGGTAATTGTTTAGCTTTTTCATTAGCACGACATCCCCCAAATCGAGGATCTGCAAAAGTATTAAGACCAATATGGGTAAATACTCCTAATTCTTTTCCCGCAATCGCTCTAAATAAATGATTCATTACTCCAAGAGGAACTGCAAACGTTGGAAACTGATTATTACCAATCGCATTACCAAAAACACGCCCCATTCCTAAATGTGCACAAATTGCTTTACTTACTAATCCTGGTTTTGCTAGCATATTCATACCAACTTCATCATCTGTTAAATTGCCAGGAGATATTCCACAAGTAACACCCAAATTACATGGATGTCCCATATGTAAAAATGAATCTTTAATTGCTTTAATAATTGCTTCACAAGAACCAGAACCACCAGACCCTGATATTGCAACCATATCTCCATCTTTAATATATTTTATTACTTCTTCACTTGGAATGACTTTCATTTTTCACCATCCTATAATCTAGTATAACATAAATTTAAAAAGTCTATCAAATTGATAGACTTTTAGGCTAATATTTACGCACTTTTCTTTTTCAAAATAGTTGCATCCATTAAAGCTTTGATAACACAACTTAATATTATTGTAATTATCACAGTTGGAATAAATATCAACCAGAATGAATAAGTTGTAGCTGCTGTATTTTGGCCAAGCATTCTTAGTATTAATATTGCTACTGGATAATGAAGCATATAAATGTATAATGACAAGCCACCTAAATATTCAAATAACGAATGTGTTGTTTTGTTATTTAAAGCTTTAGTTAAACCATCAACATTTAATAAGCTAAGTCCAATAACTATTATACAAAGAAGTGATACAGTCCATCTATCAAGTTCAAACCAAGTAGTTGGATATACTGTATACCATAATAACAATATAGATGCAGCAATATTAACTATTGTTAAAATCGTTCTTCCGCCAACACTAAATTTATGATCCTTTATTTTTTGAATTAAATAATAAAGAAGCATTCCACCAAGCATTCCTAGAAGAACAAATAATAATCCATTATTAAATCCTAATACTGCAGTTGCACTTGTTGCAGAACCACCCATTCCATTTGTCGATGTAGTTTGCAATCCAAATGTAGACCAAGCTGTTTGAGCAGCTCTTGTATCTGTAAAGCACCACCAACCACTAAGGAAAATAAATATAAATGGAGCAACAATTCCAGACATGAAATCTTCATTCTTAGATAATCCCCAATATAGGAAATAACCAACAATAATAATTGCAGATATAAACCATAAAGTACCATTTAAATTAAAGAATTCATTACCCACACTTCTAAGTCCTACGGAATGGAATCCTAAAAATTCCCAAGCACTATTAATAACCATACTGCATACTTGTTGGAAACTATAATCTGGATAATAGAAATTTGTAGAAATTATAACACCCAATACATAGCCTAAAATTAAAACTGGCATTAAAGCTTTAATTCTTGACCACGTATATTCCCAGGCTCTAGCAGAAGCACTTTTTACTACGTATTCCTTATTTGCATTTCTCTTTTTAAAATGTGAAACCATAAAATAACCGGCAGTTAATGTAAATATTAACAAAACTTCACTAGAACCAAAGAACCAATTAGAAGATTCCATAAAATAACCATTAGTACCATCACAACTTCTAGCTATTATCCAACCAGTATGAAATCCAATAATTGCTAATGCAATCAAAAAGCGCCATACTTCAATTGCTACATTCCTTGTCTTTGGAACTTCCTTTCCTTTTGCCAAAACAAACACTCCTTTCTACATAAGTATTACCCTATGTTAAATAAATTATACCACAATCTACCAATATATACATAAAAAAATCAACTTTCGTTGATTTAATCTTCTTTATTTTTAATTATTTTATTATATTCATTCAAAATTATTTTTTCAAAACTTTCTCTTGTTTCTTTATTTGTTGGAAACACAACATTTTCTTCCTTTCCAAATTTATTAATTTTACCAGGCATCGAAACAAATAATCTTGTATTTCCTTCAATAATCTTTGCTCCTTTTATTGCTAAACAATCATCAAGAGTAAAATCTACAAAAGCCTTTAATCTTGAACCCTCTTTTTCTCGAGGATAAACACTAACACTAGTTACTTCCATAATACGTTCTCCTTTTTGCTATTTGTTTAATTTAATTGTAAAATATTTTTTTGCTTTTTTCAACCATATCTTATAAGATATATATTTATTTTACAAATATTTTATTTTTACTTCACCAGTTATTATATCTCTGTAATTAAAACTTTTTTCTTCATCATTAACTAATACTGTAAATAAATTAGGATATGTTTTATAAATTATACCTTCGTATCTATTAATTCTGTTTCTTAAGCCATATACAGATATAATCACTTTTTTATTTAATTTTTTTTCTATATCATCTTTAATTAAATTAATATTCAAAATATCCCCCTTTTATCTTGGATAACCAACATACATAAGGCCATTACAAATAATTCCCCCCATACCTTCTTCTTTGTATTTTGTTTTATCTAATAACTTTTTTAAATCAATTTCTTTACTTCTTTCAGTGAGAGAAATAGTACTGGCAATAATTGCTGGATCTAATGCATGTATGTTTACTCTTTTAGGACTTGATGCAAAATTTGCTCCAGCTTTAATCAATTCTTCATAATCACTTTGACAAGCACCAGCTATAATTACTAATTTTTCATGACTTTTTTCATAATTTCTAGCAGCCTTAACAGCTTTAACAAAATATCCAGAATTTTTATAATTATTTATATCATTAATATCTCCTTTTTTACGTAAGTATGCATCATGTCCTGTAATTATTACGATATCTGGTTTATATTCTCTTAGTAACAGTTGGATTTGCTCATGTACATTTTTTTCATTTATTTTTTTTCCAATTGCTAATATGCCATTTCTTTTATAAAATTTTAAACATCTGTTTAAATAATCTTCATCACCATCAATATGCAAAACTTTAGCTGGTAAATAAAAATAATCACCACGCACCAATAATTCATCCTTAATATCAGTTTCATCTATTGATATATCTTCCACTAAATTTTCCTCTAATTTTAAATCTTCTAATTTGGCATCAGCATAGAGTCTTACTTCTATACCTTTTAAATAACACATACCATCTACTATATTTATTACTTTAAAAAAAGTATCGTTACCATAACTATTACGAGTAACTATGTCTCCTTTTTTTATATTCATGAATAATCACCAATACATTATATGCAAAAAACTTAGGTTTTTTCCTAAGTTTTATAAAAAATGTTTTTATATACTTCGAAATATTTTTATAAACATTTCTAATGAAAGTTCTTCTGCTCGAATATTCTCGTCTAATTCATTAGCGTTCAATATTTTTTTTATTTTGTGCCAATCATAATTATTTAAATTATTTTTTAAAGTTTTTCTCTTTTGATGAAAACAATCTTTTAAAAATTCTTGAAATTTTAGGAAATCCAAGTTTTCTTTTAATTTTTTTGGTTTTAAACTTAATACCATACTATCGACATTAGGAATTGGATTAAATGAACTTCTAGGCACATCAATTATTTTAAAAATTTCAAAAAAATAATTTAATATAACAGTTATATATCCATATTCTTTGTTATGTGGTAACGCTAAAAAGCGTTGAGCAACTTCTTTTTGAACCATAATAACTAATTTTTCAAATATTAAATCGGAGTTAATTATATGTTCAATTATTGGTGTTGTAATATAATATGGCAAATTTCCAATAATATATAGCTTTTCATATTTAAATTTTTTTAAATCTTGTTTAATATTAGATTTTAAAAAATCTTGCCACACAATTGTAGTTTGATTATCTTCTAATTTTTCTAAATATTGCTTTAAATCTAAATCAATTTCGTAAGCTAATACGAAGGCTTTCTTTTCTTTTAATAATTTTGTTAATGCCCCTTTTCCTGGTCCAATTTCAATTATTAAATCTTTTTTGCAAGCTAAAACTTCATCAACAATTTTATTGATAATTAATTTATTAACTAAAAAATTTTGTCCTAATCTTTTTTTTGCTTTCATAAAAAACTAGGTGAGATTATTCCCACCCACTCCTTAATACATCATAAGTTATAGAACTTCTACCAATATTTTGATAAGCATATTCTTCGTTAGGAACTAAAAAGTCTAACGAATTTCCTGTAACTCCACGATCTAAAACTATTGCTAATACCATTCCATCAGAAATTCTATTACTATAAAAACTAACTATTGATCCACATGGTAAGTTTTTACTTGAAGCTACTATATATACTTTTCCATATTCACTATCATTATAAGTATTAGTTCCATCAGTTATATCATAATTTGGCATACATGCTAATGTTCCATTACATAATGGGCAATCGTGAGCATATCCCGTCAAATCTCCAGTATAAGTGTCTAATGCGGTAAATTTTAAAGTTTCTTCAACTTCCATTACTTTTAAAGCCATAGTAGATAAATTAATTGTCTTATTTACATTATCATTTTCTACTTTAGTAGTTGCTATATTAGTACTACTTTTAGCTATTATTAATACAAATACCATTACTGATAATCTGATAAAATAACTAACTATTTTCATATAATCCATCCACCTCAATTGGATAATTTAATTATAACATTATCTAAAAGTGATGTCAAAAATTATAGGTCATTTACCAAAAATAGGTATTATTATCTTTACTAACCAATTTATAAATAACTATTGAATAATTTTACTCAATAGTCATTTTTTTAAACATTTTTTTAACATTATAAGTTGTTGTATCAATTAATTCTTCTAATGGAATTTCATATATTTCAGCTATAAATTTAGCTATATTCAATATATGACTAGGATTATTTTGTTTACCTCGAAACGGAACTGGTGTTAAATAAGGAGAATCGGTTTCTAAAACAATATATTCTAAAGGAATGTTTTTTAAAGTTTCTTTCAATTTACAATTTTTAAAAGTTACAACTCCGTTAATTCCCAACAAAAAACCCATTTTTATATATATTTTAGCGGTTTCTAAACTTCCAGAAAATGAATGAATAATACCATTTACATTATATTTTTTTAAAATATTAATAGTATCTTCAATTGCTTCTCTACTATGAATAATAACAGGCATATTATATTTTTCTGCTAAAGATAATTGTGATTCAAATAATTCAATTTGTTTTTCTTTATTATCTTTAGTGTAATAATAATCTAGTCCAATCTCTCCTATTGCAACTATTTTAGGATTACTTATATGATCCTTTATATATTCTAAATCTTGTTTAGTATAAGAATCTACCATTTCTGGATGAATTCCTAAAGCCCCATATAAATTTTGATACTCTTCAGTTGATTGTAATACTTCTTGATTACTTTTAGTATCACATCCATTACTTATATAATATGAAACTCCGTTTTTCTTTGATATTTCAATTATGTTATTTATATTTTCATAATATTCTTTATACAAATGACAATGGGTATCTATTAACACTATTTTACCTCTATTCTGGTAAACAAATGTTGCGGTTCTTTTAAGTTTATAGGACTTTCTAATTTACCAAACTCTCTAGTTTCATAAGTTTTCTTTTGTGTGTTTAATTGATTAAATATTTTATTTGCTGTTTCAGGTAAAAAAGGGCTTAAAAATATTGCAGATACTCGAATTGCTTCTAGCAAATTATATAAAACAGTTGCTAATCTATCATTGTAATTTTCATCTTTTGCTAGTAACCAAGGAGTAGTATCATCAATATATTTATTACACTTTCTTAAAATTTCAAATATTTCTTCAATTGCTTCACCAACATGTAAATCATCCATTTTTTTAGTTACTTTGTTTTCTAATGTTTTTACTGAATTTATTAAATCTTTATCAATATCTTCCGATACTTTTTTATTTATTATAATTCCCGAAAAATATTTATGTGCCATACTAACAGTTCGATTTACTAAATTACCTAAAATGTTGACTAAATCAGAATTAATTCTTTCTATTAATAAGTCTTTTGAAAATACCCCATCTGCCGCATAAGGTATTTCATGTAAAAAATAATATCTTACAGCATCAACACCGAATTCATTAACTAAATCATCAGCATAAATGACATTACCTTTAGATTTACTCATTTTACCGTCTGCCATAATAAGCCAAGGATGACCAAAAACTTGTTTTGGTAAAGGTAAATCTAAACTCATTAAAAAACATGGCCAATAAATAGTATGAAAACGGATAATATCTTTGCCAATCAAATGGAGATCAGCCGGCCACCATTTCTTAAATTCGGTGCTAGGATTATCAACTTCATATCCAATATTAGTTATATAGTTGGTTAATGCATCGAGCCACACATATACAATATGTTTTGGGTCAATTGTAACAGGAATTCCCCAATCAAATGTCGACCGAGATACACATAAATCTTGTAAACCAGGCTTAATAAAATTATTAATCATTTCATTTTTTCTTGCTTCTGGTTTAATAAAATCTGGATGTTCCGCAATATATTTTTCCAATTTTTTTTGATATTTAGATAATTTAAAAAAATATGCTTCTTCACTTTTTTCTTCTACATTTCGACCACAATCAGGACATTTACCATCTACAAGTTGTGATTCAGTCCAAAATGATTCACATGGTGTACAATAAAGACCTTTATATTCACCTTTATAAATATCACCTTTTTCATACATTTTTTTAAAAATATCTTGAACTATTCTCTCATGATTTTTATCCGTGGTTCTAACAAATTTATCATAACTGGTATTCATTACATCCCATATTTTTTTAATTTCTAATGCCTTTTCATCAACAAATTCTTGTGGCGTCAAACCAGCTTCACGAGCTTTTTGTTCTATTTTTTCACCATGTTCATCCGTTCCTGTTTGAAAATATACATCATATCCTAACAATCTTTTAAATCTAGCTATTGCATCTGCTAAAACAATTTCATAAGTATTACCTATATGTGGTTTTCCAGAAGTATATGCAATAGCTGTTGATATATAATATTTTTCCATATCTATCCCTCTTTCTTTTTATTTGTACTGCCAAACCCACCAGTTCTTTTATCTGTGGTAGCATCATTATCACAAACCAAATATTTTGTAAAAATACCTTGAGCATATCCCATGCCTTTTTCAACAACAAATTCTTTATCTCCTTCGTTTTGTAACGATACAAATAAATGGCCTTCATTTTCTGAATTACCATAATAATCAGAATCGATTATGCCAACTTGATTTGTTAATCTAACATTAAATTTAACTCCAACACTGCTACGAACTACAATTAAAAGCATTTCATCATTAGCAAATTTTGCTTTATATCCTGTAGGTATTTTTTTTATTTCTCCCGGTTTTATATTAAATTTATCTATAGCAAAAAAATCATATCCAGCACTATGGCTGGTCATTCGCTTAGGTAATATATATTCTTCATATAATTTTTTATCACTTTTATAATATTTTGAAAATTCTTCAAAGCTAATTTTTTCAAATTTTCTCATAAAACCACCTCAAAATAAAAATCATAAACTAAGGACGAGATAACCCGCGGTACCACCTTAATTCATGATTTGCATGCACTTAATTTTATAACGGTTTAAATCCGATTTTAACTCCAGAACCATGTTCAATACCTTTTCTTGTTCTTTTACACCTAACAAGAACTCTCTTTAAAGAAAATAATATTTACTCTTTCCTTCATCATTAAACTATTTTAATTTTAACACATTTATATTTATTTATCAATAAATATTTAGTTTTTCAGATAGTATTTTTGCTAATAATCGAGCAATTTTAATATTATCACCTTTGTTTTCTGTTAACAAAATTATTAGGCCTAAAGAATCAATTGATGCAATAATCGGGACAATGGTAAAAAAACCACTTATTTCTTTTTTTTCAAATTTAAAAGATTGTTTTTCATTGCTATCTAATTCTTCACGATTATCAATCAAATACATTAAATCTTTAGAAATTTTTTGTTGCAACAAATCCTTATCATATGTTGTTACAATGACCTTTTCACGATCAGTAATGATTACATCAATCTTAAAAATTGCTTTTATAATATCACTTAACTTTATACTAATATCTTCATATTTTTGAATTTGAAAATGTTTTTTTAATATAATGCTATCCTCATCTATATATATTTCTAAACTTTCTCCATCTCGTATTCCTAAATTTCTCCTAATTTCTTTAGGTATAACAATTCTTCCTAATTCATCTATCTTTCTAGTTACTCCAGTTGATTTCAAAAATTTCACTCCACTTCTAATGCTAGTGTGGATAAATTTTCATTATTTATACTTTATAATATTTTTTCTAATAAAGTAACTAAATAAAAAATAAAATGCTTAGTTAATTTATTTATATATAATGTTATTATAATTTTTTTGTTAAAATATCTTATATTAAAATATTTTGTTAGTGACATTGCTTCCATTAACAATTTATCACCTTTAATATTTTTAGATACTTCTTCAGGTAATGTTACTTCTACTAATCTATCTGTTTGAATAACATTAGTAATATTATATTCATGAGCTATTTTTTCAAACCACTCCTCATACATATAAATCTCCATATCTGTTGTTATTTTACCAAATCTATCTTCTAATTCACTTTTTATTTCTAATAACTTATCATATGAATTTATTTCATTAATTTTTTGATGAATTTCAATTTTAATATCTTCATCATTAACATAATCATCACTTATATGAGTACTTACATTTAGCAATGAAGACATACTATCATCTTCTTCTTCAATTTTAATTCCTTGTTGCCGTTTTATTTCATCATCTATCATTTTCATATATAATGATATCCCCACTGAATCAACAAATCCTGCTTGAGAAGCTCCAAAAATATCTCCAGCTCCTCTTAAACTTAAATCACGCATTGCAATACGATAACCACTGCCTAGTTCAGTAAATTCTTTAATTGTATTAAGTCTTTTAATTGCTATTTCGTTAAGTATTTTGTTTTTTTCATACATTAAATAAGCATATGCTATTTTATCACTTCTACCTACACGACCTCTTATTTGGTAAAGTTGACTTAATCCAAAATTTTCAGCATCATGGATAATTAACGTATTAACATTTGGAATATCTATACCACTTTCAATAATTGTAGTACAAATTAAAATATCATATTTAAAATCTATAAAAGATTCCATAATATTATCTAGTTCATTTTTATCCATTTTACCATGAGCAAAAGTTATTTTGGCATCTGGTATTAAATCTTTAATATGATTAGCATATTTAGAAATGCTATCAACTCTATTATATAAAATAAATACTTGACCATTTCGAGATAATTCTTTATAAATAGCATCTTTAATTAATAAATCATCCTCCATAACTACATACGTTTGTACAGGGTATCTATTAACCGGTGGTGTATCAATAACAGACAAATCTCTAAGACCTGATAAGGCCATTTTTAGTGTTCTTGGAATTGGTGTTGCACTTAATGTTAAAACGTTAACATCATTTTTTAATTTTTTTATTTTTTCTTTATGTGTTACACCAAATCTTTGTTCTTCATCAATAATTATCAGTCCCAAATCTTTACAGATTACATCATCGCTTAAAATTCTATGAGTACCAAATAATATATCAATTTTGCCATTTTTTATATTTTCTATTATTTTTTTTGCTTCTTTAGTTCCTATATGTCTATTTAATAAAGCAATTTCTATCGGCCATTCCTTAAATCTTTCTTTAGCAACCATAAATTGTTGTTTAGATAAAATTGTCGTAGGACATAAATACATAACTTGATGATTGTTTAAAATAGTTTTAAAAATTGCACGCATTGCAACTTCCGTTTTACCAAAACCAACATCTCCACATAATAAACGATCCATGGGTATATCACTTTTTAAATCATTATTTATTTCTAAAATGCTTTTTTGTTGATCTTTAGTTAATTGATATTTAAAACTTTCAGCAAAAATTTTTTCTTCTGGATAATCTATGTAAGGTATTTTTTTTAACTCTAATCTTTTTTTGTAAAGTTTAATTAAATCACCGGATATATCTTTAATTTTACTTGAAATATAGTTTTTTGTTTTTTCCCAATTAGGGCTTCCCAATTTATTTAATTTTGGCATACTTCCATCTTTGCCAGTATATTTATAAATAGTATTAATTTTCTCTACAGGCACATATATTTTATCAGATCCAGCATATTTAATAGTCAAAAAGTCTTTTTTGGCACCTCGAACAGTTAATGTAGTAATTCCTTGATATATACCAATACCATGAGCGATATGAACAACATAATCTCCATTTTCTAATTGATTATAATCTTTTATTTTTTTACCAATGTGAAAGTTATTTTTATAATTATTAGGTTTGCTATTTAACTTTTCTATATCATTTTCACTAATTACTACATATTTATCTAAAATAAAACCATTATCAATTCTTTTTAATATGATTTTAGCATCTGGTATATAACCTTTTATGATATTACTTTGCCGTTCGTTACTTAAATAAAAGTATATTTCTTTATTTTCTAATTTCCATTCATTATAATCATCAACAAGCTTTTTAAAATCTTGATTATAATTTTCAATATTTTTGGCATTCAAATTATACTTGCCACTAGCAAATAAATTTAAATAAATTTTTTGGGAATCGTTAATATCATTTAAATCAAACATAAGCTTTTCTTTAGTGTTTTTGCTAAGACAATATTCAAAAATATCTTCAACTAATTTTTTATATGAAGCTTCAATTTGACTTTTATCAATATAAACTACTATTGGATTATTAGCATAATCAAATAACGAATTATGATTGTTTGTACTCATCTCATCAATTGCTTTTATTAATATAGCATCTTTTTTTTGACTAGATAACTGAGTATTTTCATCAAAATATCTTATTGATTCTATCACATTGCCATCAAATTCAATCCTAACAGGATGAACTTCATCTAAGGGATAAATATCAACAATAAATCCTCTAACAGCATATTCCCCACTTGTAGTCACCAATGATTCTAAATGGTAACCTAAAGTATCTAGTTTTTGAACTAAATCATTCCTTCGAATATCGTCATTAATGTTAATAACTAAGGAGTTATCAACATCTTTAGAAGGCAAATATTTCAAATACCCCATTAAATTTGTAATAATTATGTATTTTTTTTGAGATTTTAATTTATCTAATGTTTCCAATCTTTTATATTTTAACTCTGGAGATGCAGCTATTATCATAGATGATAAAAAATCATCCATAGGAAATAATAATACTTCTTCTAGATAATTACTTAACTTATTATATATCTTATTCGCTTCATATAACGAACTTGTTAAAACTATGATATTTTTATTATTCTTTTTATATAATTTTAGCAAATAAAAAACATTTAACTGTTCTGTTAAACCCGATATTTCTGTGCCTATTTCATATTTAAAGTAATCATCTAAAAAATCCATAATTTCCTCACTTTTTAGTATTATAAATATTCATTGTTTTATCTATGCCATTTTTAATAAAAGAATCTATAATATTTTTATAAGTTTGCATCATTTCATTTAAAATATTCATTTCATGTTTAGAAAATTTGCTTAATACAAAATCAATAACATCTTTTTTATTTGGATTATTAATTCCAATTTTTAAACGTAAAAAATTTTGACTATTTAAATGATTAATTATTGACTTTATGCCATTATGTCCACCACTACTGCTATTAGTTTTTAATTTATACTTTCCAAATTCTTCATCTAAATCATCTTGAATAATTAAAATATTATCTAAATCTATATGAAAATAATCTATAAAATTTCTTAAAGCAATACCCGAATTATTAACATATGTAAGGGGTTTTACAAAAAATACAATTTCTCCAGCAATTTCTTTTTTTATAAATAAAGAATTAAATTTTTCTTGATAATTTGTATTTCCTAAATAAGCATCAATCACCATAAAGCCTATATTATGACGAGTATTTTCATACTTTTTACCAGGATTTCCAATTCCTAAAATTAACTTCATAATTTCCTCCATTACTCAAAAATATGTTGATAAGTACTTAAGTTACTAACATCTAAAATTTTATTTATTTTTATTCCAATTTTACTATTTTTAACACATTTTATTAAAATTAAATTTGGAATTTGACTTTTATTTGTAATTACAAAAGTAATTTCTTTAACATTTATATTATTATTCCTAGCCAAAACAATAATATCATCTAATCTATTCGCCCGATGGACTAAATATAATATACCATTATTTTTTAAATATTTAAAACCAATTTTAATAATAGTTTCCAAGTCTATTAATAACTCATGCCGAGCTTTACTAAGTATTTCATTATTATTTATAATATTTTCGTTAATTTTAAAATATGGTGGATTACATGTAATGACATCAAAATAATTATCTGGATAATATTTACCAATATTTTTAATATCATCATTTATTAAGTAAATATTATTACTTAGATTATTATACTCAATAGATTTTTGAGCTAAAGAAGCTATTTCTTTTTGAATTTCAAAAGCTATGATTTTATTAATATATTTTGTCGATAGAATTAATGGTATGACAGCATTACCAGTACAAATATCCAATGCTTTTTGATCTTTTTTTAAATTAACATACTCTGCTAATAAAATAGAATCTAAAGAAAATTTAAACCCCTCATCATATTGAAAAATATAGCGATTAGGATAATCAAATAAGTCATTTTTTACTATCTTCATCTAAATAAAATTCCTCTTTGTTGCCATTATTTATTACTTGATATTTTCTATTAAGTATATCTACACTAATTACCTTACCTTCACCACTAGTGGTAGTTATAATATCTCCAATATGAGGCATGTCTTTGCTATTATCTAAATAGTTTTGATTTTCATAAGCTAAACAACATAATAGTCGCCCACAAGAACCATTAATTTTATTAGGATTTAAAGCTAAATTTTGATCCTTTGCCATATTTATAGAAATAGTATCTAATTGATTTAAAAAGCGTACACAACATAATTGTTCACCACAAATTCCAATTCCTCCAATTTCTTTAGCTTTATCACGAGCTCCTATCTGACGTAATTCTATTCTTGTATGGTAAATACTAGCTAATTTTTTGGCTAGTTCACGAAAATCAACTCTATCATCAGATGTAAAATTGAATAATAATTGAGTTCTTTCAAAAGTAAATTGAGCATTAATTACATTCATTTTTAAATTTAATTCTTTAACAAGGTTAATACATTTTTTTAAGGCATTATTTGCATCTTTTAAATTTTTTAAGTACTTATTATAATCTTCTTCTGTCGCCCTACGCAGTATATCCTTATAATTTTCTTGGCCGTTTTTTTGACCCAATGTAATATTTACTTTGCCGAATTGTAAACCTTTTTCAGTATCAACAATAACATAATCACCCTTTGTAAATTCTTCAGCGCTTTTAAAATAATAGGGTTTATGTCCTTCTTTAAATATTATTCCATATACTTTATTCATTTTTATCACTCAATTCTATAACAAATTTATCTAATAATAACTCTAAGTTTACATTGCTATTTATGTCATCTAAAAAATTATTTAATATCTTTATTTTAAATAAAATATTTTGAACATCTAATTTTAGCAAATAGTCTAAATCACTAAACTTTTCAAATTTATTAACCAGATTAAGTTTTTTATTTAATAATTCATTATATATAATTATAATTATTTGAAAAATTTTCTTTATACTTTCTCTTTCAGATAATTTATTTAACAACACACTTCTATTATACATAATAGAATCTTTTTTTTCTACCTCTAATTTATATATATATTCTTTTGCAATTTTTAAAAATTCATTATTTAGTAAATCATCTACTGAATCTACATCTAATTCATGTTTATTATACTTAACTTTTAATATTTCACATCTACTTTTAATTGTAGGAATTACATTATTTAAATTATTCGTTATAAAAAATCCTATTATATGTTCTTCTGGTTCCTCTAAAAATTTTAGCATAGTATTAGCTGATGAAGCAGTCATTTTTTCAGCATTTTTTATGACATAAATATTATCCTTCGTATATATTGGAAGGGAACTAAAATTTTTTTTTAATTCTAATATTTGTTCTTTTTTAATTGTATTTCCTAAAGGTTCTATTATTTTAAAAGAAGGTAAATAATTTTGATTTATTAAATTACAAATATTGCATTCTTGACAATCATCCTTATAGTTTGTTTGACAAAAAAATTTTTTAATTATTTTTTTTAAATCTTCCATGCAATTATCTATATTGTTTGTTTCAAGCAAATAAACATGAGCTATTTTATTCTCATGATAATATTTTACTAATTTATCTAAATTTGATACTGCCATCTATCCTCCTTTAAAGTAATACAAAATATACTGCAATTAATGATAATAATCCACACATTCCTAAAGAAGCTACAACACTTACAGTGATAAAGTTAATTGGTATAAAAATTTTTAAGCCCGATGCTACTAAATTAAAAGCATAAACTAAACATATGGCAAAAATAATTTTTTTTATTACAGCAATTATTATATCTTTCATATATTCCTCATTTAAATATATGATAATAGTTTTTTTTTATTCAGATATTTTCTTACGATCCTCCAAAGCTTTATCAAGGGTTATAATATCTAAATAATCAATTTCAGCACCCATTGGAATACCATATGAAAGTCGAGAAATCATCACATCCTTTTTTTCAAAAATTTTTTTTATATATAATGTAGTTGTTTCGCCTTCTACTGTTGATTTTAATGCTAAAATTAATTCAGGTTTATCTAAATCTGATACTCTTTTAACTAATGATGCTAAATTGATATTTTCTGGGCCAATATTATCTGCTGGTGATATTAATCCATTTAAAATATGATAAACACCATTAAAATTTCCAGCTTTTTCAAATGATACCGCACTTTTATAATCTTCGGTAACACATATTAAATTATGATTACGTCTTTTATTTTCACAAATTTCACAAATATCATTTTCTGATAAATAACCACAAATACTACATGGTCTTATTTTGTTTTTAACTTCTTTTAAAGCATCAGAAAATTTATTTATGTCTTCCTCTTTAAAATTTAAAGTTGCTAGCGCAAGTCTTTCAGCATTTTTTTCACCTATTCCAGGTAATTTTTTATAATAATTTATTAGTTTTTCCAATGATTCTGGATATATCATAATTTACATCAATCCACTCATTGAAGCATATTGACCCAATTTTTCTTCCGTTTCTTTGTCAATTTTATTGAAAGCATCCTTGATTGCAATCATAATCATATCTTCTAATATTTCTTTATCGTCATTAGATATTTCCCCATCTTTTATTATTTTAAATGACTTAATCTCTCTTTTTCCATTAAAAGATATTTCTATCCATTCAGATTTTCCTTCAAAAATTTTATTATCAATTTCATCCTTTTTTTTAGTTATTTCTCTTTGCATTCTTTGTGCTTGTTGCATTAATTGTTGCATATTCATAATTATTATCTCCTTTTCTTATTGTATTTCAATTTTATTATTATCAAATATATTACTAATACTGTTTACTAAATCAGTTTTATTATCAAATGCTACTTCATCCTTTATTTCATTTTCAGGCATATAAGTATATTTATATTTTTTTCTTAAATTATCTACGTATTTTCTTTTTTCTATATTCCATTTATCTTCACTAATAAAAATTAAATTATAAGTTTTTTTAGAAAATTCAGCAAATAATGATTCTATTTCTTTTAAATCATTATTTATTTCTATATCTTTATGTTTAATTGTAGTTATTAAAATAGCATATTTATTAGATGCTGTAACAACATCGGTATCTGCTACTAATCCCTTTATTAATGCTGAATCTAAATTATTAACAAATTCTTGCCATGTTTTTTTAGTTTCTACCAAATAACTTTTAGATGCTTCGACAAAACAATTATTTATTCTAATTTCTATAAAATTTTCCGAAACTTTATTTATTTTTTGCTCAGTATTTTCGTCTTTATTTTGCACTTTACTATCTTTTTTAATTGTTTCTTGGGCATCAATTTCTATAGCATTATTGGTTATTGATTCATTATTTTTTGTTAAATAACTTAATAATGTTATTTTTATTAAAACATATGGATCAATACTTATATTTATTTTATTAATTAAATCATTTAATTCTAATATTATATTTTTGCACATATCATAATCAATTTGCCATTTTTTTGATTCATCAATGATTTGAGTTGCAACTTTACTTAAAAAATAAACAATTTTTTTTATAACAACCTTATAATTTAAATTATTTTCGGAAAAATCATTAATAATTTTATCAAATTTACTTAAATTATTTGTATCCAATGCACTAACTAATTCTTCTATTTTTTTATCAGAGACACTTCCAATCTCTTGATCAACTAGTGTAGAAGTTATTTTTTCTTCACTTTTAGATAATTGATCTAATATGCTTAACGCATCTCTTAGACCACCATCAGATAAAATTGCAATTTCTTCTAACCCGGAATCATCATAATCTATATTCTCAGAATCACAAACTATTTTTAAATGATTTAATATATCTTTAGTTGTTATTTTTTTAAAGTCAAATCTTTGACACCTTGACAAAATTGTTATAGGAACATTTTCCACATTAGTTGTAGCTAATATAAATATGACATGTTCCGGCGGTTCTTCTAATGTTAATAATAAAGCATTAAAAGCGCTCTGACTCAACATATGAACTTCATCTATAATATACACTTTATATTTTAATGATGTGGGCATTATTTTAACATTATTTATTAATTCACGAATTTCATCAACGCCATTATTTGAAGCAGCGTCTATTTCAATTATATCTGGATTTCCTATAAAAGATTGGCAATTTTCACATTTATCACAAGCCGTTCCATTTTCATTATTTAAGCAATTAATTGATTTAGCAAGTATTCTAGCAGTTGATGTTTTACCAGTTCCTCTTGGTCCAGAAAACAAATATGCATGGGCTATTTTACCTTCTTTAATTGAATTTTTTAAAATTTCTACCACGTGATTTTGACCAATCAAATTATCAAAATTATTCGGTCGATATTTTCTGTATAATACTTTATAATTCATAAAATCGCCCTCCTTTTTAAATTATAACATATTTATTATTTTTTTTCTCGCAAATTAGCAAAAAATGTCTTTAATATGGCTTTATATTCTGCTTCTTTAATATTTTCAATTTTTATGAATTTGGTTTTATTATATTCTTTTTTATTTTCTAGTTTATCAACTAAATAAAAAACCTTATCTATACGGCATTGTTTTATTATTTCTGCGCACATCGAACAAGGTTTTAATGTAACTATCATTGTTGATCCTTTTAAATTCCAATTTTTTTCATTTTTCATTGCCATAATTAGAGAATTAACTTCAGCATGTCCTAAGACATTATTATTTTTTTCTCTTGTGTTATAACCTTTTCCAATAATTATGCCATCTTTAATAACTATTGCTCCAATCGGTATATCACCATTTTGTTTAGCTACGCAAGCTAATTTAATTACTTCATCAATATAATCATCTAAATTCACAAAAACCTCCAAATAAAAAGTGCACACAAACATTGGCTGATGTGGCTGCTATCTTCCGATTCTGACCAGGTTACAGCATATTTGTTGCACAAAACTATAATACCAAATTAATTATTTAGTGTCAATTAATTGTTTTAAAATTATTTCCCGGGAAATAATTTTAAATGAATAATAATTTTATGCAATTATTTATTATTATATAAAAAAAAGGTATTTAATATTTTATAAATTTGCCTTAAACACATAAAAAAACAAGGATTTTACGTGCAAAATAAAAAGCAAGAATTTTTTTAAAGATAATCCGCTTGCTCGAAAAACGAACATTTGTTTATATTTGTTATAAAATATAAATATTTAATGTTTCACGTGAAACATTAAATGATATGATCATTTTTTAATAAATTTGACGTAAATTAAGTTTTTACAAAAATCAAATTTATAAGTAACTATGTTTCACGTGAAACATAGTTAAGTTTAAAAAAATTATCAAGCTTATTATTATTATTATTATTATTATTATTATTATTATTATTGTTGTTGTTGTTTATTATCGGCATTACTGTTATTGTTGTTGTTACTATTGTGTTTTTGCTTTTTTATATATAATTAACTCTTAATCAATGTTTCACGTGAAACATTAAAACTAAAAATATATATTATATTTATATAGTAAAATATAATAACATTAAAACAATGTTTCACGTGAAACATTGTTTTAATGTTAGTTTGCTTCATTTAAATTGATATATTTCAATATAAAAGTTATGTTTCACGTGAAACATAACTTTTAATTGCATTACTAACAGTTGCCTTCTTCTGTTTTATCATTTATTTCTTTATCAACTAAACTTATTGTAGAAACTTTTTGATTGTCCTTTAAATTAATTAATCTTAAGCCTTGAGTTGCACGACCTAAAACGGATATTTGATCTATAGGCATTCTCATAGTCATTCCCGAATCTGTCATTATTACTAATTCTTTAGTTTCTTCAACTATTTTAATAGCCACAATGCCACCATTTTTATTAGTAATATTTAATGCTTTAACTCCTTTGCTTCCTCGACTGGTTTGTCTAAAGTCACGAACTTTTGTTTGTTTGCCGTAACCTTTTTCAGTTACTAATAATATAGTATCATCTTCATTAACAATTTCACAGCATATACATTTGCCACTATCTAAGTTAATTCCTCGAACTCCGCTAGCTGTACGTCCCATGACTCTAATATCATTTTCATTAAATTTTACCATTCTCCCATTAGTATTTCCTAATAAAACTAAATTTGCACCATCCGTCTTTTTTACATCAATTAATTCATCATCATCTTTTAATGTGATACAAATTTTACCATTATTTCGTATATTTTCAAATTCATTTATTAAGGTTCTTTTAACAATACCTTTCTTTGTAGCAAATAATAAATATTTATAATTTTCATCCTTGCTAATTTTAATAACGGCATTAATTTTTTCACTTTTATCAATAGGTAAAAGATTAATAATTGGTATTCCTTTAGATTGACGATTAAATTCTGGAATCTCATATCCTTTTAAGCGATAAACTTTACCTTTATTAGTAAAAAATAACACAAAATCATGAGTTGATAAGTTAATTAAATGTTCAACAAAATCTTCATCATTAGTGGTTATTCCCTTTATTCCAACACCGCCCCGATTTTGGGCTTTAAAAGTATCAGAAGCAGTTCTTTTAATATAACCCTTGTTAGTTATTACTAATAATACATTTTCTTCAGGAATTAATGATTCATCTTCAATAAAATCAATTGCAGTCATATCAATTTTAGTACGACGTTCATCACCATATTTATTTTTTATTTCTAACATTTCTTCCTTAATTATATTTAATACCAAATTTTTATCGGCTAAAATAGCTCTTAAACGTTGTATTTCAGTTAATAAATTATTTAATTCATCTTCGATTTTTTCTCTTTCTAAACCTGTTAAACGTCGTAATTTTAATTCTAGAATACTATCTGCTTGAATTTCACTTAAATTAAATCTTTCAATTAATTTTGTTTTAGCTTCTTGATCAGCTTTAGATTCTTTTATTACTTTAATAACTTCATCAATATTATCTAATGCAATTTTGTATCCTTCTAAAATATGAACTCTTTTTTCCGCTTTATCCAAATCAAATTGAGTTCTTCTTATGATTACTTCAACTTGAAAATCTACATATTTAGAAATAATACTTTTTAAATCTAAAGTTCTTGGAATCTTATTATCTAGCATTAATAAAGTAATACTATATGTAGTTTGTAATTGTGTATGTCTATATAAATTGTTTAAAACTACACTAGCATTAGCATCTCTTTTTAATGTAATTACTATCTTAACACCATTTTCTAAATTTGTTTCTTCATGATAATCTGCAATACCATCTATGATTTTATCTCTAACTAATTCTCCAATTTTCTTTTTTAATTCTAAAGTGTTCATTCCATAGGGAATTTCAGTAATAATTATACGATGTTTTCCAGCATTTTCTTCTATTTCAGCTTTACAACGGATGGTTATAGTTCCTTTTCCAGTTTCATAAGCTTTTTTAATGCCTGAATTACCTAAAATAATTGCACCAGTTGGAAAATCTGGGCCTTTAACATATTCCATTAATTCTGAAATTGTAATATCTGGATTATCAATGTAGGCAATACAACCATCAATTACTTCACCTAAATTATGGGGAGGAATATTAGTTGCCATACCAACTGCAATTCCCATGGTTCCATTAACTAAAATATTGGGGAATCTACTAGGCAAAACTTCTGGTTCCATTTCGGTTTCATCAAAATTAGGCTCAAAATTAATAGTATTTTTATTAATATCTCTTAATAATTCTAAAGAAATTTTAGCTAATTTTGCTTCAGTATAACGCATTGCTGCAGCACCATCACCATCCATATTACCAAAATTTCCGTGTCCATCAACCAGCATATAACGATAACTAAAATCTTGAGCCATTCTAACCATTGCATCATATATAGATGAATCTCCATGAGGATGATATTTTCCCATTACATCCCCTACAACTCTAGCACATTTACGATATTGTTTATCTGGAGTATACCCTGAATCATACATTGAGTATAAAATTCTTCTATGAACTGGTTTTAATCCATCTCTTAAGTCCGGTATAGCTCTTGAAACGATAACACTCATGGAATAGTCTAAAAATGATTTTTCTATTTCATCAACAATATTGTTTTGTTTAATTCTATCCATATTAACCTCCCTAAATATCTAAGATAGCATAACCTGCATTTTTTTCTATAAATTCTCTTCTTGGTTCTACTTCTTCTCCCATCAATTTTTCAAATGCTGCATCTGCTTCTTTTAAATCATCAACAGTTATTTGTCTTAAAATTCTAGTTGATTTGGCCATTGTAGTGTCTCTAAGTTCATCAGGATCCATTTCTCCTAATCCTTTATTTCTAGCAATTTCTGGTTTTACATTTGGTGGTAAGCTAGCTAAATACTCATCTTTTTCGGCTTCATCTAAAACATATTTAATTGTTTTGCCATGTGTAATTTTAAAAAGTGGAGGATTTGCAGCATATACATGTCCAGCCTCAACAATGGGTCTAAAAAAGCGATAAAACAACGTTAATAATAGTACTCTAATATGAGATCCATCAACATCAGCATCTGTCATGATAATTATTTTATGATATCTTAATTTACTTAAATCAAAATCATCACCAATGCCAGTTCCAAAGGCTGTAATTATAGTTTTTATTTCTTCATTACTTAAAGCTCTATCTAATCTAGCTTTTTCAACATTTAAAATTTTTCCTCTCAATGGTAATATTGCTTGAGTCATATAATCTCGTCCATTTTTAGCAGATCCGCCTGCTGAATCTCCTTCGACTAAAAAGATTTCTGATTCACTTGGGTCTTTACTTTTACAATCAGTTAATTTTCCAAATGTTGTAGTAATTTCCAAGTCACCTTTTCGTCTTACTAATTCTCGAGCTTTTTTGGCAGCAACACGAGCTCTAGAAGCAGATAAAGCTTTATCTATAATAATTTTAGCTACACTAGGATTTTCCATTAAATATCTCTCAAAACCAGTACCAAATACATCACTAGCTATTTTCTTTACTTCTGAATTTCCTAATTTTGTTTTAGTTTGTCCTTCAAATTGCGGATCAGGATGCTTACAAGAAATAATCATTGTTAAACCTTCTCGAACATCTTCACCAGACAATGACTCATCTTTCTCTTTTAATAATTTAGCATTTTTTGCATAATTATTAATAACTCTAGTTAAAGCTAATTTAACTCCATCTTCATGTGTTCCACCTTCATAAGTATTAATATTATTGGTAAATGAATAAATATTAGAATTATAACTATCATTATATTGTAAAGCCACTTCAAAAAATATATTATTTTCTTCTCCACTCAAATAAATAACATCATTATGTAAAACATTTTTATTTTTGTTTAGTAGTTGAACATATTCAATAATTCCACCATTATAAAGAAAAGTATCATGCTTTTCTTCCAATCTATGGTCATATAAATTTATTCTTAAACCTTTATTTAAAAAGGCTATTTCTTGTAATCTTTTATGTAATATGTCATAATCATATACAGTTGTTTCTTTAAAAATTTCTCCATCAGCTTTAAATCTTATTGTACTTCCCGTTCTTTCTTTATCACAAGAATCAATAATCTTTAAAGGTTCACAAGGATGACCACCATTTTCAAAACGTTGATAATAAACATTACCATCACGATATATTTTAACTTCCAACCAATTTGATAATGCATTAACAACTGATGCTCCAACACCATGAAGACCACCACTTACTTTATATCCTTCGCCACCAAATTTACCTCCAGCATGTAAAACAGTAAAAATTGTTTCAACTGTTGATAAACCCGTTTTAGCATTTATACCAGTGGGAATACCTCTACCGTCATCACGAACTTCAATTACATCGCCTTTATCGATAATAACTTCTATATCATCGCAAAAACCAGCTAAAGCTTCATCTACAGCGTTATCAACTATTTCCCATACTAAATGATGTAAACCTTTTTCACTAGTACTACCAATATACATTCCAGGTCTTTTTCTAACGGCTTCTAATCCTTCCAATACTTGTATATCAGAATCAGTATAATGTGCTTCTTTATTCATATAAATCCTCCTTTATAGTACCATTTTCTACCTTAAAAATTTTAGCTTTTTTTATTATCTTTTTCTCTATTTTATTTACTTCTGTCGTTGTAATAAAAGTTTGCACTTTATCATTTAATAACTTTAAAATGTTCATTATTTTTTCTTTATCAAGTTCGCTAAATAAATCATCTAAAATAAGTATTGGATAATATTTTTTTTGTTGATATATAACATTTAATTCAGCTAATTTAAATGAAATTATGGCATTTTTTCTTTGTCCCTCACTACCCCATTCTTTCAAATTATTATTATCTAATATAAACTCTAAATCATCGTGATGTATCCCTAAAATTGTTTTTCCAATTTCCATTTCTTTTGCATAATTTTTTTGATAACTTTTTAATAGCATATTTTCTGTTTTATTTTTATAACTAGAAATGTATTTTAATTTTAATTCACCACTATTAAAAATACTTTTAAATATTTCAGTTATATAACTATTTATGTTATCACAAAAACTAGCTCGATATTTATAAATTACTAAACCATATTCAATAAGTTTTTTTGTTAAAATATTTAAATATTCAATATCGTTATTTCCATTAATATACATCGATCTTAAATAAAAATTTCTTTGTTTTAGTATTTTTTCATAATTAGACAAAACAATAAGGTATTCTTTAAACAATTGACTTATTTCTATATTTAATAATTTTCTTCTGTCCATTGGTGGTGCATCAATCAATCTTGTATCAAATGGACTAAATAAAATAATGTTTATTTTAGAAACATAATCGCTTATTTTATCAACTTTTTGATCATTAATTTCAACTGATTTTCCATCTTTACTTAAAATTACACTATAATTTGATAAATCATCTTTTTTTAATATTTCCCCCTTTACTTTTGATTTAATATTTCCTTTTCTTATTAATGATTTATCATTACTAATTCTAAATGATTTAGTTAAAGATAATAAATATATAGCTTCAATTAAATTAGTTTTACCCGAACCATTTTTACCATAAAATATATTTAAAAAATCAGAAAATTGAATATCTAGTTTTTCATAATTTCGAAAATTTATTAAGTAAAGTGATTCAACCTTCATATATTTACCCCCATTTAACTATTCAAATTTAATTTTTAAGGTATTTTTTGTATACCTATACACATACTTATTATAACATAATTTAAAGCTATATAAAAGCATAATTTATTATCTAGAAGTATATATTACTAATAATCTACTACATTTTAAAATTTGATTATTAAAAACAGTATACGAAGTATTAATTAATTTATGATATCCATTTATAAATTCAATTTTAATCATTTTATTTATTTGTTGATAATCCTTTATTAACTTAAAGTTAAACCAATATACCTTGTTATCATTATCTTTTAAATAAAAGAAAATAAGATGATATTTTTCACTTATAATAATTGGTATTTTATAATAACTTTTTATATAGTTTTTAGATCCCTTTATCCTTCCTTTCAATGTTGAACCATAGTAAATACAACTATTTTCTAAGACTTTTTTAATATTAGTAACGTTATCAACATATTGATTATCTAATTCTTCAATTATGAGCTCATTTTTTTGTTCTTCTAAAAATAATGTTTTTTCATTAATAATATAATTCATAATTTTCCTCCCTAATGAGTGCCTATTGTACTTTATTTAAATTGTAAATTATGTCGAAAAAAAAAGAACAAATCAAATTTCGTTCTTTTTTTAGTAAGTTTTTATTGGTAAAATCAATTCTAATAAAGTTTCATCAGTAATCGGTTTAATTAAAATTGGTTTATCATCAGTATTTAATAGTAATAAAATATTATCTTCTTTTATAACTTTTAAAGCATCCATCATATATTTTGAACTGAATGATATTTCTATTTTTTCTTTATTATTACAATCAATATGCAATTTTTCTTCTGCATTTCCTAGTTCATTACTTGTGGATGTAATAATCATATCTTTATCCTCTATATGCATTTTGATTATATTTTTTTCTTTATTTTGTGCTAATAATGCTGCTCTATCAACAGCATCATAAAATTCTTTTAAATTAAGATTAATCATGTATGCAAAGTCTGTTGGTATGAAATGAGAAGTTTCCGGATAAGTTCCACTAAGTAAATTACTTTGAATATAAATATTTTTATAAATAAATAATATTTTGTTGGTAAATACATGAATTTCAACATTTTCATCTTCACTAATTATCTTTTCTAATTCCGTAATACTTCTTCCCGGTATAACAATATTAATCATTTTATTAACTGGTGTTGATAACTTGATATTTTTTTTAGATAAACGATATGAATCTGTTGCAATACATTCTAGAATATCACCATTTATTTTTAAATTAATTCCCGTTAAAAGTGGCCTTACTTCTTGCGTTGATAAAGCATATGAAGTTTGAGTTATTATTTCCCTTAATTTATCAGCTGCAATATTGATAAATTCTTCACTCTTTTCAATATTAATATTTGGATAATCATTTGGATTATAACAATTTAAACGATATTGATTACTAGGTGTTGATATTTTTATTTTTAAATTATCTTCAATTTCAAAATCAATTAGATCTGAAGGCATTTTCCTTATCATATCTATAAAATATTTACTTTGAATAATTATTCTGCCCTTTCCTTCTAAGTGTTTAATATCTTTTTCTGATATTGTTACTTTTATAGTTAATTCTGAATCACTTGCTAAAAGATCAATTCCTTCTTCTGTAACATCAAAAACAATACCATTTAAAACAGGAATAGTTGTTCTTTGTGATAATGCTTTAGTTACATTACTTAATGCTTCTAATATAATATTTTTTTCAATTGTCCATTTCATATAAAAATTCCTTCTTTCTTTTTTTTTAAATTAATTATTTTATTTATAACGTTAATAATGTTGATAAATATATTATAACATACATTATCCCTTATTTTTCCTTATGTTATTTTTTTAAGTTATCAACATTATTGTAACTTAGTTTTAATTTCTTTTAACATATTATTCAAGTTATCATTTACCTCCAATTCCTCTTTTATTTTATCAATAGCTGTTGATACTGTTGAATGGTCTCTTCCTCCAAATTCTAAGCCAATTTTAGCTAAATTCTCATCAGTTTCCTCTCGACATAAGTACATAGCAATATGCCTTGGTCTAACAACATTGTTAGTTCTTTTTTTACTTTTTAAATCATCAACAGTAATTTTGAAATATTCAGCTACAGCATTTTGAATTGAGGCTATAGAATTGTTGATAAATATGTTAGTAGTAACATAATCGCGCAATGCTTCATTTGCAAAATCTAATGTGATTTTATCTGGAACCATCATTGCTGAATATGCCAGCAGTCTATTAATTGTTCCTTCAATGTGTCGGACATCATTAACACACGAATTTGCTATATAATCAATAGCATCATCTGTAATTTTATTTTCAATGCTAGTATTTTTTACTTTAGCTTTTATTATTTCGCATCTTAAATTAAAGTCTGGAGGGTATATATCAACAGGTAATCCACACATAAATCTACTTCTAAGACGATCTTCAATTTTTTTTAAGTCATCTGGACTTTTATCGCTACTTATAATTATTTGTTTGTTTACTTGATGTAAGGCATTAAATGTGTGAAAAAATTCTTGTTGTGTTCTTTCAGCACCAACGAGAAATTGAATATCATCTATTATTAAAACGTCCACATTACGATATTTATTTTTGAATTCATTAGCATAATTTAAACTATTAGGACCTTTATCTAAAGTAGCAATTCCAGTAAATTCAGTCATAAATTCATTACTAGTTGTATATAATACCTTTTTATCACTATGTTCATGAATATAATTACCAATAGCTTGCATTAGATGGGTTTTACCTAAGCCACTTCTTCCATATATAAATAATGGATTGTGAATCGTTCCTGGAGCTTCAGCCACTGCTCTAGCTGCTACAAAAGCCAAACGATTAGAATTACCTACAATAAAATTATCGAAAGTATATTTGGGATTTAAATTAGTATTCCATTCAACTTCTTTATTGATAATTTCTTCTTCAATATTTGGTTGAGTAAAAGTTTCAACTTCATCTTCTGTAATATATTTAAAGGTATAATTAATTCCTGTTAATGAAAAAAAAGTATCATCAATTATGTCATTATATGTTTCACTTAACATTTGTTTATGAATTTCCATTGGAACTTTAATTGTTATTACATTGTTGACAATTGAAAGTAGTTCAAGCTTTGAAAACCATATTGTGTATGCATTTTGACTAACTTGAGATTGGATTTCGTTTAAAAATTTAAAAAAAAGCTCGTCTGTTTTCAAAACCTCACCCCACTAACAATATTTCCTTGAATACATTTTAAACCATTTTTGATAAAAATAAAAGTACAAAATACAATAAATAATAATCAAAAATTAATCAACAAAATTATTAACAAAAAATATAAGATAAATTCGACAAAAAACGACATTATCCACAAAATCAACAAATATAAAATAACAAAAATTATAAATCAACAAATTATCAACGGTATAGTTAATAAAATGTTGTTAATTATGTTTAAAGTTATCCACATTTTATCAACAACCCACATTAATTTGTGGGGATAATCCAAAAATAAACGTTTTTTCCTTGACTTATTTAGATGATTAATATTATAATAAAAAAGCTAAAGAAAAGGAGAAAGTGTAATATGAAAAGAACTTATCAACCAAATAGAAGAAAACAAGCAAAAAAACATGGTTTTTTTGCCAGAAAAGGTACTAAAATTTTAAATAATCGTCGCCGTAAAGGACGCAAAGTTTTATGTAAGTAAGAACCACTTTTGTGGTTTTTTTGCTATGGTGAAATATGAAAAGATACGAAATGGTCAAAAAACATGAGGATTTTAACAATATAATAAATAAGGGAACAAAAACGGTTAGTAATTATTTTATTGTCTTTAAATTAGCAAAAGATTTTGTAAAACCCAATTTTGGAATAGCTATAGGAAAAAAAGTTGGTAATGCTGTTTTAAGAAATAAACTTAAAAGACAAATGAGAAATATTATAGATAATAATCGTTTGCTATTTGAAAATTATTATAATTATATTATAATGATAAAGAAGGGAGCATCTTTTATTTCTTATAAAGAATTAGAAAGTGAATTTAGAAATATTTTCAGAAAGGATCAAAATGAAAAATAAAATAAAAATTATATTTTTAGTGACAGTTATACTAATGACAAGTGGCTGTGGTACTTCTAATTATATAAAGGACGACGAAAATAAAATAGTTGAATATGAAGCTACAGGACAAATGCTTCAAAAAGATATATTATGTTTACCAGAAAAAAATGAAGAACTATATAAATTATATGAAAAATATCAGGATCAATTGGATTATGATTTTGATGAGTTACCCAAATGTAGTGAATATAATTTGTCATCGACAAAAAGTTCTGGTTTATGGGAATTTATATTTGTAAAACCATTAGCGTTTTTAATTTTAAAATTAGGTAATTTAGTTGGAAATTTGGGTATATCTTTGATACTTATTGGTTTAGCTATAAGATTAATATTATTACCATTTACAATAAAAAGTTCTAAACAAACATTAAATATGCGTAAAGCTCAACCTGAAATTGAAAAAATAGAAAGAAAATATCGAAATCGTACTGATAATGAATCTTTGATGGCTAAAAGCCAAGAGACAATGATGGTTTATAAAAAATACAAAGTTAATCCAATGGTAGGTTGTTTAATGGCATTTATTCAAATTCCAATATTTTTTGCTTTTTTAAGAGCAATATATAGAACTCCTGCTATATATGAAGAAACCCTATTTAGTTTTGATTTAGGAATGACTCCTATAGTAGGAATACAAAATGGCAATTATTTATATTTATTATTACTAATATTAATTGGAGTATCAACATATTTATCTTTTAAACAAACAATGAGTCAAACTCCTCAAGCAAATCCTGAAGCTGCTAAACAAATGAAGATAATGTTATATGTTATGTTAGTAATAGTTGTTTATGCATCTCTTTCATTACCAACAGCTTTAGCATTTTATTGGATTGTAACATACGCTTTCATAGCTATTCAAAATATAATTATCAATATGATAAATAATAGATCTTTAACAAATAAACCTCGTAAAACAAAAGCCGAAAAAGAAAAAAAACGAGAAAAGATTAAAGACAAATTAGCTAAGAAAGAAGGTATGAAGTATGGAAAAAATAATTAAAGAGGGAAAAGACGCAGATTTAATATTAGAAGAAATATTGAATGAAAATGCATTAAATAAAGATGAAATAGTATATAAAACTAGTGTTAAAAAGGGAAAATTATTTCAAGGAAATGTTAATGAAGTAATAGTTTATACTAAAAATGATATAAATCAAGAAATAAAGAAATTTTTAGAATCTTTATTGAAAAAAATGGGATTAGAATTATCATTTGAGATAATAACTAAAGATCAGAGAACAACTATCAAAATGTATTCAAATAATAATGCGATTTTGATTGGAAAAGAAGGAAAAATGTTAAAAGCTTTAGAAACATTAGCAAAACAAAAAATATTAAATGATACAGGAATATATTATAAATTTAACTTAGATGTTGCCAACTATAAGGATAAAATTCAAAAACATATTGAAAAATTAGCTAAAGTTACAGCTAAGGAAGTATTAAAAACTAATGTTCCTGTTGCTTTAGAAAATATGAGCTCATATGAAAGAAGAATTGTTCATAATATATTAACTAATTTTAAAGGAATTAAAACTGAAAGTGAAGGAGAAGAGCCAAATCGTCATGTGGTTATAAAACCAGAATAATTTAATTAATACTAAAATTTAGTATTTTTAAGTCAATTTAGTTGACTTTTTTTTTGTATAATAGGGAAAATAAAGGTATTTTATGAATAAAAAAGTGTTTATGAAAAAGGTTCACAAACTAATCCTTTTAGAATTAGTTAAATTATGCTATAATACTTCCGTCGAAAGGAAGTAATTTATTTATGAATGATACTATTTGTGCAATATCAACATCTTTAGGTGTTGGAGCAATATCAATTGTAAGAGTGACTGGTGAAGATGCTATAAAAATTGTTGATAGTATATTTGATAGCAGTTTAGTGGATAAAAAAACGCATACTATTCATTATGGCCATATTAAATATAATAATGAAATAATTGATGAAGTGTTAATCATGCTTATGAAAGCACCTAAAACTTATACAAAAGAAGATATAGTTGAAATAAATTGTCACGGTGGAAATTCTACTACCAAAAAAGTTTTGGAAATATTACTTCTTTGTGGATGTCGTTTAGCGGAACCTGGCGAATTTACTAAAAGGGCTTATTTAAATGGCCGAATAAATCTTTTGGAAGCAGAGTCTGTAAATGATTTAATTGTTGCTAAAACTGATGCTGCTAGAATGTTAGCTATAAATAATGTTGATGGTAATTTAACTAAAAGAATTAGAAGTATTAGGGAAAAAATAGTAAAAATACTTGCTAATATAGAAGTAAATATTGATTATCCAGAATATCAAGATGAAGTACAAGTAACACAACAATTAATGAATGAATATTTAACTGATATTAATAAAGAATTAAAAAAATTGGTTGAAGGTGCAAAAAATGGTCGCATTATTAAAGAGGGAATAAATATTGCTATAATTGGAAGACCTAATGTTGGAAAAAGTAGTATTTTAAATCATTTACTTGATGAAGAAAAAGCTATTGTTACTGACATTCCTGGCACAACTCGTGATATTGTTGAAGGCTCAATTACTCTAAATGGAATAGCAATTAATTTTATCGATACTGCCGGAATTAGAGAAACTTCTGATGTTGTGGAAAAAATAGGAGTAGACAGAAGTAAAAGGTCTGCAGAATCAGCTGATATAATTTTATTTGTGGCAAATAATAATGAAAAATTAACTAAAGAAGACCTAGAATTACTTGAAAAATACGATTCAGAAAATTTAATTATTTTTGTAAATAAATGTGATTTAGAACGAAAAATAGAAATTCCGGGAAATATTTCCCGGGAAATAATTTGGGGGAATACGATTGATATAAATGGTCTTGATTCTTTAAAAATTGCTATAAAAAACAAATTAAATTTAGATAGTATAGTTAATAAAGATATGAGTTATTTATCTAATATTCGTCAAATAGATTTAGTAAATAAGGCAAATTCTGCAGTTGAAAATGCTTATAATGCTTTAAAAAATGATATGCCTATTGACATGATTGAAATCGATTTGAAATCTGCCTGGGAATATTTAGGAGAAATAATAGGGGATTCTTATCAAGATGAGCTTGTTGATAATATATTTAGCAATTTTTGCTTAGGAAAGTAGGGGATATTTGTGTATGATGTAATAGTTGTCGGTGGAGGCCATGCTGGAATAGAAGCTAGCCATATTGCTGCAAAAATAGGAAAAAATACTCTTTTAGTAACAGGAAATATAAAAAATATTGGAGATATGCCATGTAATCCTTCAATTGGTGGGACCGCTAAAGGTATAATAGTTCGTGAAGTTGATGCTCTTGGTGGATTAATGGGACATATTGCTGACATTAGTCAAATTCAAATAAAAATGCTTAATAACTCCAAGGGACCTGCAGTTCGTTCTCTTCGAGCTCAAGCTGATAAAATAACTTATCCTAAAAATATGCAAGATACCTTAATGAAAATGCCTAACTTAACAATTAAAGAAGCAATGATTGAAGACTTAATATTAGAGGATAATACAGTGAAAGGCGTAGTTACATCAGATGGTACAAAAATATCTGGTACAATGGTTATTTTAACAACAGGAACATATCTTAAAGGAAATATTTTAGTAGGTAGCGAAAACACTCCGGGAGGACCTCACGGCGAAGCAAGAAGTAATCATTTATCAGATCAACTTAAAGAATATGGTTTAAAAATTATTAGACTTAAAACTGGAACTCCGCAAAGAATTAAAAAGGACTCCATTGATTTTTCGGTTATGCAAGAAGAAAAAGGAGATAAAACACCATGGACTTTTAGTTTTGATTATAATGCTTCTTACGATATAGAGAAACAACAATCCTGTTATCTTTTATATACTAATGAAAATACTCATAAAATTATTCGAGATAATTTAAAAAAATCAGCTATGTATGGTGGTTATGCTACTGGTGTTGGACCTAGGTATTGTCCATCGATAGAGGATAAAATAGTAAGATTTGCAGATAAAGAACGACATCAATTATTCTTAGAACCTGAAAGTTTATATTATGATGATTGGTATCTACAAGGATTTTCAACTAGCATGCCAAGAGATGTTCAAGAACGCATGGTTCATAGCCTTAAGGGGTTAGAAAACGCTGTTATTACCAAATACGCTTATGCTATTGAATATGATGCTATTGACCCTCTTCAAATTAAACCATCTCTTGAAAATAAAGTTATTAATAATTTATTCACAGCAGGACAAATTAATGGTACTTCCGGTTATGAAGAAGCAGCAGGACAAGGTATTATTGCCGGCATTAATGCTTCTTTAAAATTGGATCATAAGGAACCATTAATTTTAAAAAGAAGCGATGCATATATTGGTGTTTTAATTGATGATTTAGTTACAAAAGGAACTATTGAACCATATCGTATGCTTACCTCACGAGCAGAGTTTCGCCTTATTTTAAGACATGATAATGCTGATTTAAGATTACGTGAATATGCTAAAAAATGTGGCACAATATCAGATGAACAATATAGAAGGTTTCAAAAAAAGAAGGAAGAAATATCAGAATTAACAAATATTTTAAAAGAAAAACATATTTCTTTAACTGCAGATAATAAAAAGATATTTGAAAGAAACAATATCCAAATACCAACAAGTAATTTGTCATTTTATGAGTTATTAAAAAGACCAGAAATTAAATTATCTTTTTTAGAAAACTTTATTGATTTAAATTTTAGTAATGAAGTAAAAGAACAAGTTGAAATATCAATTAAATATGAAGGATATATCAAAAAAACATATAAAGAAGTAGAAAAACTTGTAAAATTAGAAGAAAAAGAGATTCCAGATGATATTAATTATGCAAAAGTATTAAACTTAGCTAGTGAAGCTAAGCAAAAATTAGAAAAAATACGTCCTAAAACAATAGCTCAAGCATCACGTATTAGTGGTGTAAATCCTGTAGATATTTCGGTATTATCTGTTTATTTAAAAAAGGAATATAATAAATGAATATAGAAGAATTTATACAAGAAGTAAAAAAATTAAATATAGAAGTAGATAATGATAAATTAAAAAAGTTGGAGATATATTGTGATTTTTTGTTAGAGTATAATGTTCATACTAATTTGACTGCAATTAAAACCAAAAAAGATGTATATTTAAAACATTTTTATGATTCTTTAACCATAGTAAAAGTAGCTGATTTGTCAAAAGAAAAAACTTTATTAGATATTGGCAGCGGTGCTGGTTTTCCGGGTATGGTATTAAAAATTTTTTTTCCAGAATTACATGTTTTTTTAGTAGATGCAAATAATAAAAAAACTAAATTCTTAGAAGAATTAAAAATAAAACTTAATGTTGATAAACTAGAAGTTATCAACAATAGAATTGAAAATATTACTCAAAAATTTCTTAATAGTATAGATATAGTGACTGCTCGGGCAGTAACAAATTTACCTGTTTTATTAGAATTAGCTACACCTCTTGTATCAGTTAATAAATACTTTATCGCTATGAAAGGAAATGCTAACGAAGAATTACAAAATAGTATATATGCAATAAAATTTTTAAATTGTGAATTATTGGAAGCATTAGAATTTAATTTGCCATTTAATGCAGGAAATAGAACATTAATTAGAGTAAAAAAATGTGAAAAAAGTGATATAAATAAATTAAGATCCTATGATAAAATTATAAAAAAACCATTGCAAAATAAATTTAAATAAGATAAAATAAAAATAAGAATAAAGGGTTGATTTATGTGAATAATACACAAAGTGAAGAAAAAATATTACAAATACCAATTGAAGATATAATACCCAATCGATTTCAACCACGATTATCTTTTGATGATGCTTCATTAAATGATTTGGCTTCTTCCATTAAACAACATGGAATAATACAGCCTTTGGTTTTAAGAAGAATTAACGATAAATATGAAATAATTGCTGGCGAAAGAAGATATAAAGCTGCTAAAATGGCTGGTTTATCGACAGTACCGGCGATAATTTCTAACTTAAGCGATAGTGCGAGTGCGGAAGTTGCAATAGTTGAAAATATTCAAAGAAAAGATTTATCAGCTATTGAAGAAGCAAAATCCTATCAAATGCTTTTAGATAAAGGCTATATGACTCAAGAGGAATTAGCAAAAAAAATGGGCTTATCTCAATCGGCAATTTCCAATAAACTAAGATTATTATCATTAGATGAATCTGTTCAAAATGCTGTAATTAAAGAACAAATTTCTGAAAGACATGCAAGATCATTATTAAAAGTAAAAAACAAAGATATGCAAAAAGTTTTATTAAATAAAATTATTACTGAAAGACTTACTGTTAAACAATTAGAAGATGAAATAAAAAAAATAGTTGGTAGTACCAATGATAATAGTGAAGATGTTCCTTTAGTAGAAAATATACCTAATATAGCTAATATAGTTAATAAAGCTGTTGATATAACATCTTTAAATAATAATGTCAATGTCGAATCATTGAATGAAGCTAAAGTTAGTGATAAAAGTAATATACCAAAATCATCAGCAATGTTTGGAGCTAGTCCAGAAAAGATGCCTAATAAATTTTTTAACTTTCTAGAAAATGAAGCTGCAAATTTGGACATTGAAGAACCTCAAATATCATATGATACTTTAGATGATAACAAGGAAAAAGAAAAAACAGTTGATTTGCTTAATAAAACTGATGATATTGAAATGTTAGATGATTTTATAATTCCAAGTGTTGTTAATAAAGATAATCAAATAGTAAATGATAGTTATTTAGATCAAGTAATTAAAACAATTCGAAATTTGAATTTTGATAGTGATAAAGTAACTATTGAAGAAATAAATTTACCATTAGAATATCATATAAATATAAAAATAAAAAAAGATAAGTTATAAAAATGGATTAATGATACCAACATTTTTATTCTTCATCTTCTTTTTTTATTACATATTGTTCTTTATTAACACCCGGTTCAGATCCTTTAACATAATAATATAATGCAGCTTTATTAGAATCATTTGTAATGTTTCCGGTAATTGCATCTAAAGGAATTGCGATTACATTTTTAGGTGTTTCATACCAAGATGTATCAATATCTTTCAAAGCAAATTCAATTGTATCCGCCCACGCCTTTTTAGAATTAGTTCTAACCTTAGAAGTTATATATTTATTATCATCGTAGCCCATCCATGTCATAACTAAAGCATCTTTATTATAACCAACTATCCAAAAATCAGTATTTGTTGATCCCGTTTTAATAGCATATTTATTAGTAAATTTAGAAGCAATAGTAAGTGCCGTTGGAGTTGTATAATCCACAAAAGCATCATTACTTGTAGTATTCATCATTTCATTAAGAATATATGTATAATTTGGGTTTAATACTAAAGTATTTTTATCTTTGTGTTCGTATAATATATTGCCATTTAAATCTTCTATTTTTTTAATAAAATATAAATCTTTTTTGTATCCTCCAGAAGCAAATGTAGTATATCCTGTAGCAAAATCAATTAAATTAATTTCACTAGTTCCAAGTGGCAGTGATGCTACTTCATTTAATGAAGCAGTTATCCCAGTTTTTTTGGCTACATCTATCATTGCATCTACTCCCAAAAATAAATTTGTTTTAACAGCATAAATGTTATCAGATAAAGCTAGAGCAGCTGCCATTGTTATTTCTTTATTTGCATAAAGATCATCAGCATTAGACGGACTATATGTTTTACCATTAGAAAGATTAAATGTAGTTGGTTCGCTTGAAAATGTTGAAGACATAGTCATATTGTTTTCCAAAGCTGCATAATACAGAAAAGGTTTCATAGTAGAGCCGACTTGTCTTTGGCTTTCTGTAGCTCTATTATATTCACTTATAGCATAGTTCATTCCTCCAGTCAAAGCTTTAATGGCACCTGTATTTGGATCTACAATAATGCTAGCTACTTGAATTTCATCATCTACCTTATTAGCTAAAAAATTTTCTTCCATATTTGTCTGCATTTCCATATCAAGGGTGGTATAAATTTTTAAACCTCCAGAATCGATTAATGATTCTGGAATTTCAGGTATATTTGCAAGCTCATCTAATACGGCATCTTGATAATACATAAGCATTTGTAAATTATTAGTTTTATTTTGTCCATAAATTTTTATTTTTTCTTTAAATAAGTTATTATAAGTTGCTTCATCAATATATTTATTATTTAACATAGCTTGAGCAACAACTTTGGCTCTTTTAATACAAGCATCATAATTAGAAACCGGATTATAAGCAGCAGGATTTTTAGATATGCCAGCGAGCATTATAGCTTCTTCTAAGGTTAGATTATTGGGTTTTTTATTAAAATAATATTCTGATGCATTAACTATTCCCATATTTCCTTGGCCATAATTAATTGTATTTAAATATCCTTCTAAAATTTCATCTTTTTCATAATGAACTTCTAGTTCAAGTGTTAAAAATGCTTCTTCTATTTTTCTTTCCCATGTTTGATCAAAATCTAAATATAAATTTTTAATATATTGTTGAGAAATTGTAGATGCACCTTGTACTATAGCTTTATTTTTAATATTTAAATACATAGCTTTAATTATTCTTAAATAATCAAATCCATGATGTTTATAAAAGTTTTTATCTTCAACTGCAATTGTAGCATTAATTAAATACTCACTAATATCTTCAATATTTGCCCATTCATTGCTTCTAGAACCTTGGTATATTAATTCATTATTATTATCATATAAATAAAGACTTCCGCTTGTTTTTAAATCAAGTTTTGGGCTAAGATAAGCATATGTATAAAGACCAATCATAATAACAATAAATGATATAAATCCAAAGAGCATAAATTTAAATAAAAACCTAATCTTTCTCAATTTATTCACCTAGATTTATTATGGAAAGATACGTTGAAATAATACTAATATAATTTATAATTTTTTTTAAAAGTTTTGTTGCAGATATCATTGCCCTATGCTATAATGTTGTGGAAAAAAAGCGAGGTGAAACCATGCTTAAAAAAATTACTTGGAAATTAATTAGTAATAATAAAGAAGAATTAAGTGTTGAAGATGATTTTTGTCAATATGAAAATTCGATAATAACATATAATAAAGATGATGGAAAAAATTTAATTGATATTGCAAATAAAATATATAAAAGAGAAACTGAAGAATATATTATGGAAATAGATTTTAAAAGTAATTTATGTAATTTTATTTTTGAAAATAAAGAAAAGTGTACAGTTGATATAGAAAGTGAATTTAAAATAGTTGATAATAATATTGAATTATTATATAATTTTGCAGATGAAAAAAAGAAAATAATTATATCATTTAAGGAGGATTAAATGAAGGATATTATAAATCAAATTATAATTGATGGCTTAAATAAATTAAATATAAAATATGATGAAGAAATAGAAGTGCTTACACCAAAACAAAAAGAAAACGGAGACTATTCTTCAAACATTGCGTTAAAATTAGCTCGAAAATTACAAAAAGATCCTATGAATATTGCTAATGAAATAGTAGTAAATATTTCTAATGATAAAATTAATAATATTGAAATAAAAAAACCAGGATTTATCAATTTCTTTGTAAAAAAAGACTTTTTGCTAGAAAATATAAAAACTGTTTTAAGCGAAAAAGAAAACTATGGTCATTCAAATATTGGACATAATCAAAAAATAAACATTGAATTTGTAAGTGCTAACCCTACAGGTATTTTACATCTAGGTAATGCTAGGGGTGGAGCTTATGGTGATTCGCTTGCTAGAATTATGCGATTTTGTGGGTATGATGTAATGGAAGAATATTATATTAACGATGCAGGAAATCAGATAAATAATTTAGGTGAATCAATAAAGGCAAGATACTATGAGTTATGTGGTAAAGATTATCCACTTCCTGAAAATGGCTATCATGGTAAAGAAATTATAGCTATTGCTAAAGAAATATATGCAAAAAATAAAGATACATATTTAAATAAAGAATTAGATTATTATAAAGAATTAGGTATTAAAACACTAATGGCTAAAATAATTGAAGATTTAAAATCATATCGTATTAACTATGACGTGTTTACTTCAGAGGCTGCTATAAGTAAAAAATATAGTTTATTAAATATTATTGATATTTTAAAACAAAATGGATATACTTATGAAGCAGATGGTGCAATATGGTTTAAATGCAGTGCTATTTTTGATGACAAAGATCATGTTTTAGTTAAAAATGATGGCACACTTACTTATTTAGTACCTGATATTGCTTATCATTATGATAAATATAATCGTGGATATAACAAAATGATTGATATACTTGGTACTGATCATCATGGATATGTAGCAAGACTGAAAAGTAGTGTTAAAGCATTGGGAAATGATGAAAATAAATTAGAAATTAAATTACTTCAATTAGTGCGACTTATAAATAATGGTGAAGTTGTTAAAATGAGTAAAAGAACTGGTAAGTCAGTAACTTTAAAAGAACTTATAGATGAAGTTGGAGTAAATGCTGCCAGATATTATTTTTCCAGATATAGTTTAGATACCCAAATGGATTTTGATCTTAATTTGGCTAAGAGTAAATCAAATGAAAATCCAGTTTATTATATTAGTTATGCTTATGCTAGAATTTGTTCTATATTAAAAGAACATGATTATGATGAAATACCTAATAAATTTACAACTATTAATAACGAAGAAACATATGAATTATTGCAAAAAGTATATGAATTTCCTGAAGTTGTAAAGTCTGCAGCATTAAAAGAATTACCTCATTTAATTGCTAATTATGTGTATGAACTTGCTAATATGTTTCATGCATATTATGCTAAAAATAGAATATTAACAGACGATAAAAAGCAGACACAAGAAAATATTTTAGTAATAAAATGTATAAGGTATACAATATTTAATGCATTAAATTTAATTGGTGTAATACCACCAGAAAAAATGTAGGGAGGAAAATATATGAAATTAAGCGAAATACCTAAAGAAGAATTAGAATTGATGGGTTATGATGATATAGCTTTATTAGTTTTACAAGAGTCTGGTAAAAAAATGAAATTGTTAGATATATTTAAAAAAGTATGTAAAGTATTAGAGTTACCTGAAAATACTGTTGAAGAACATTTAGTAGATTTTTTTGAATTAATGTCTACAAATAAAAAATTTGTTATGTTAAAAAACGGCTATTGGGATTTACAACAACGCCATAAATCAGATAATATAGTTATTGAAGAAGATGAAGACGATGATGATGAGTTAATTGAAGAAGAGGACTTAGAAGAAGAAATATCAGACGAAGAAGAAGACATTTTTTATGATAAAGATGAAGAAACGGATGATGTTGCAGATGATGATTTAGCAGGATTAGTTGTAATTGATTCCGAGGATGAAGGGAATATTTAGTCCTTTTTACTTTATTGGAGGAATATAATGTTTAATAGATTAGATACAATTGAAAAAAAATATAATGAAATAAAAGAAGAGTTAATAAAACCTGAAACATTAAACGATTTTAATAAATTACGAGAATTATCTAAAGAAGAAAGTGATTTAAAAGAAATAGTTGAAGTATATCAAAAATATAAAAAAGTAAAAGATAATTTAGATCAAGCAAAATTAATGGAAAATGATCCAGAATTAAAAGAAGTTGCTTTAAATGAAGCAAATAATTTATCTAAAGAATTAGATGATTTATATCAACAATTAGAAATATTGCTAGTACCAAAAGATGAAAATGATGGTAAAAATGTAATTATGGAAATAAGAGGCGCAGCAGGTGGTGATGAAGCAAACATTTTTGCAGGTGATTTATTTAGAATGTATAGTTATTATGCTGAAGCTAATAATTGGAAAATTGAAGTAATTCATGAGGTTGAAGGTACTAGTGGTGGATATTCTCAAATAGAATTTATGATTAAAGGAAATAATGTTTATTCTAAATTAAAGTATGAAAGTGGTTCTCACAGAGTACAAAGAGTACCTGTGACTGAAACTCAAGGGCGAGTTCATACTTCAACTGCTACAGTTTTAGTTATGCCAGAAGTAGAAACTGCTAATATTGAAGTTAAAGAAAGCGATATAAAAATGGATGTTTACCATTCTAGTGGTGCTGGAGGACAATCGGTAAATACAAGTAATTCAGCAGTTAGACTAACTCATATACCTACTGGAATTGTGGTAACATGCCAAGTCGAAAGAAGTCAACTAAAAAATAGAGAAAGAGCTATGAATCTTTTAAAAATTAAGATTAATGAAGAAGCAAGAAGAAAAGAAGAACTTGAATTAGGTGCAGAAAGAAAATCTAAAATTGGTTCGGGAGATCGATCTGAAAAAATTAGAACTTACAATTATCCTCAAAATAGAGTAACAGATCATCGAATTAATTTTTCAATAATGAGTTTGGATAGAGTTATGGATGGAGAATTAGAACCAATCATTGAAGCTTTACAAACAGAAGATTTACGTTTAAAATTGGCGGGAGAAAAGTTTGAATAAACCAGAAAAAATTTCCCTTGCTGATTGGAATATTTTATTAAACAAATATCCTAACGATTTAGAAGAAATATTAAAAAAGATTGAATCAGGATATCCTATCCAATATATAATTGGAAATGTGGATTTTTTTAATAGTATAATAGATATTGATGAAAGAGCACTAATACCAAGATTTGAAACAGAATTATTGGTTCAAAAAACAATTGATTATATTAATAAAATTTGGCAACAAAAAAAAATAAATATTATAGATTTAGGAACTGGTAGTGGTTGCATTGCGATATCCTTAAAAAAAGCTTTAAATTGCAATATGACGGCTTTAGATATAAGTAATAATTCTTTAGAATTAGCTAAAAACAATGCATTGAAAAATAATGTCAAAATTAATTTTATTAATAGAGATATGATTATACCATTTAATAAAAATTTTGATGTTATTGTTTCTAATCCGCCTTATATTCCTGATGATGGTTATGTAGATGCAAGTGTATTAAAATATGAACCCAATTTAGCATTATTTGCCAAGGATAATGGCTTATTTTTTTATAAACAAATTATTAAAGTTCATTTATCAAAATTAAATAAACCTGGGTTAATGGCATTTGAAATTGGTGATAATCAAAAAGAATTATTAGAAAAATTTTTAAATGAAAATTATTGTTTAAAATATACGTTTAAAAAAGATTTTAATAATAGATATAGATATTTATTTATTTTTAATGAATAAAAATAAGATTATTATAACAATATTTTGTTAGGTGAAAATATTGAAAAAAGTAATAGTCTTTTTATTTGTAATAGTTATTATAGTATCTTTATTAAGTGAAAGCCAAAATCAGGTTTTAATTCCAAATAATTCGATTAGATTTAGAATTATAGCAAATAGTAATAATATTTATGATCAAGAAGTAAAATTATCTATAAAACGAGAATTAGAACCCGTTATTAAAGATATTTTAGACAAATCTACATCTTTAAAGCAAACCAAATCACTTATTGAAAAAAATATGAATAACTTTGAAAATATAATTAAAAAATATATTGTAGATTATAAAATTAATTATGGAAATAATTATTTTCCAGAAAAGGAATATAAAGGTGTAACATATAGTGCAGGTAATTATGAATCCTTAGTAATAACCTTAGGATCCGGATTAGGAGAAAATTGGTGGTGTGTATTATTCCCTCCATTATGCTTATTAGAAGCAGAAAAAAGTCAGACCTCTGATATTACTTATTCTACATATATTCAAGAAATAATTAATAAATATTCTACTTGAATGCATATATATTTACTAGGTGATCATAATGCATGAAATAGTGTCCATTTTACTTATAGGGATTTCCTTGTCAATGGATACTTTTTCTTTATCTTTATCTATCGGTTCCTTAGATTCTAACAATAAAATAATTAACATTTTACCATGGTTTGTAGGAATATTTCATTTTTTTATGCCTCTAATGGGCAATTTGATAGGAATAAAAATAATATCTATTTTTGATATAGCAAGTAATGTTATATTAGGATTAATATTAATTTTTTTAGGAATCAATTTAGCTATTCATTATTTTAAAGATGAGGAATTTTCCTTAAAATTAAATATTGTAAGTATGCTTATGTTTGCTTTTAGTGTTAGCATTGATAGTTTTTCGGTAGGCATTGGTATAAATGATTTAACTCAAAAATATTTTATTGCTAGTATAATATTTGCTTTATGTAGTGCATCTTTTACATATTTAGGCATTATAATTGGTAAATATTGTAATAAACATATCGGGAAGTATGCTATAATACTAGGGATACTTTTATTATTAATTTTAGGAATAACTCATCTGTTTAAGTAGGAGGATAAATATGAAAAAAATTATTATTGAGGGAAACAAAATTTTATCTGGAAAAATTAAGATTGGTGGTGCTAAAAATAGTGTTGTAGCTTTAATACCGGCTGCTATAATGGCAAAAGGAAAAGTAAAAATAACTAATGTACCTAATATTTCTGATAAAGATGCTTTATTAGAAATTTTAAAATTACTAAATGTAGACGTACAAAAATCTAGTAATACTATTGAAATAGATGCTACAAATGTAAAAAATTGTTTAATACCTGAAAATCTCAGCAATAAATTAAGAGCATCTTATTATTTTATGGGAGCATTACTTTCACGTTTTAAAAAAGTAGAAATGTATTTTCCAGGCGGATGTAACATTGGTTCGAGACCAATAGATTTGCATTTAAAAGGTTTTGAATCTTTAGGGGCAAAAATTACTAAAGAAGGTAGTAAATATATAATAGAAGCTGAAAATTTACAAGGAACAAATATATTTTTAGATTTTGCTAGTGTTGGAGCTACAGTTAACATTATGATTGCTGCTACTATGGCTACAGGGACAACAAAAATTTATAATGCTGCGAGAGAAGCTGAAATATGTAATATAGCAGAACTATTGAATAATATGGGAGCAAATATAATTGGCGCGGGTACAGATGAAATAACGATTGAAGGAGTTAAAGAATTACATAGTGCTGAAATTAAAGTTATCCCAGATAGAATTGAAGCTGGAACTTATATTATTATGGGAGCATTATTAGGAGAAAATTTAATTATTGAAGGCATGATTCCAGAACATAATATAGTTTTATTAAATAAATTACAAGAAATGGGAGTAAATTTTAAAATTCAAAATCATAAAATGATTTTAAATAAATCTAGTAATTTAAAACCTACGAATATAAGAACCGTTGTTTATCCTGGGTTTCCAACTGATTTAGGTCAACCTATAGCAGTTTTATTAACTCAAGCTAATGGTGTTTCTTTATTTGAGGAAACCATCTGGGAAAATAGAATGGGACATGTGAAATATTTAAATATGATGGGAGCTAATATTATAGCTGAAAGACAACATGCAAAAATTATTGGGCCAACAAAACTGCATGGGGCTGAAATAACTGCTACAGATTTGCGAGCTGGAGCAGCTTTAGTAACAGCAGGTTTAATTGCCGAAGGGACAACTATAATTAATGATGCGGAGCATATTTTGAGGGGGTATGAAAGAATTATCAAGAAATTATCTTCTGTAGGTGCTAATATTAAAATTGTTGAAGTATAATGTAAAGAGAAATCTTTACATTTTTTTTAGGGGGAAAAATAAATGAAAAGAAGGTATAAAATATTACTAATAATTATAAGTGGAATAATAATTACTATTATTATAAATAGTGTTACTTTAAAAAATAAATTAACGTTGGTAAGCATGGGTGATGGTGTTAGTCTTGGCATGACACCATATAAAGTAGCAGGCTCCAGTTTTAATGATTACTTAAAAGAAATATTAGAAGAAAATCATAAATTAGACGAATATAATAATGAATTTTCGCAATCTCATTTAAAAATACACGAATTAAATGAAATAATTGAGGATAATGTATTAGGAAAATTTACGAGAATACCAATTAAGCAAACAATTGCTAAAGCAGAAATATTAACTATTTGTATTGGAATGGATGAATTAGCAGATGATTCGCTTGAAGACAATATGACAATAGAAATAATTGAAAATTATTTAAATGAATATCAAAAATTGTTAAAGACAATTCGGACATTTTATGATAAAAAAATAATTATTATAGGATTATATCCAACATACAATTTAGAAAAAAAAGATATTGTGGAAATAAATAATTCTTTAAAAAAAATAGCTGGCAAATATAATTGTCAATTTTTAGATATTTTACCATTTTATTTAAATGCAGAATATTTTTTAGAAAAAACTAGTTATTATATGAATTATAAGGCCCACAAAAAAATTGCTGTCATGTTAAAAGAAATGATAATTTAATTGAAAAATAGAAAAATTTATGATATTTTAAAAAAGTGATAATATATGAAGAATAATTTTAGTAATTTTGTTAAAATAATATCTATTATTATTTTAATATTTTTAATAATTTATATAATATTTTATCTTATAACTAAAAATGATCTAGGTACAGTTTACAAAAAGAATTATAATACTGAAATTGATGAAAATATTACTTTAATAGAAGATGAATTAACAACAGTTTTTTCCTATGTAAATGGTTCTAAAATTAGCACAACAAATAATTTTTGCAATATGTTAAATAAAGAAAATGAGTTTGATATATCTAAAAATGAAAATTTTTTTGATTATTATGGTGTAATTATTTTGGGATGTTTAGAAAATAAGGAATATTTAATATTTAATAATTATGTATTCTTTAATGAGAATGATGAAAAAGAATTATTAGAAAAGTTTTTAAATATTAAAAAATTACCAAAAACGTCAAATATATTTTATGAAAATAATGAATTTAATATTAATAATTTTTATTTAGCATATGAGTTATTAAATGAAAATGGTATAAATAACATTAATTATAGTATAAAAAGAATTTTTAAAAAAGATGAAAATGTATATGAAGTAATAATATTAGCTAGAGATAACAAAAATAATTTAAATTATTATGGAAATCTAGAAGTTCATATAAATAATAAAAAGATTCAATATAATGAGTTAATATTTTATTAAATTAATTTTTAATATAGTTTATTGTTGTCAAAAATGAAAACTATGTTATAATATTAAAGTCAAGGGATTACTATGCCATGAATTTGGTATGGCGAAAGGAGAAATGAATGAAAGCAAATATCCATCCAGAAAGTAAAGAAGCTGTTGTTACTTGTGCTTGTGGAGCAACATTTACAACACGATCAACAAAAGATAAAATTGATGTTGAAATATGTAGTGAATGTCATCCATTTTATACGGGACAACAAGGAAGAACTAAAAAAACTGGAAATATTGAAAAATTTAATAAAAAATTTGGTTTTAATAAAGAACAAAAGTAGTAATATTTTTGTTTTTTTTCTATTTATTATGTATAATTAATATTGGGAGATGGTTAATATAAAAATATTTTTAGGAGTTGATCACCAAGGCTTTAAAGTAAAAAATGATATATTTAATTATTTAAAAAGTAATGGAATGGATATTATATGTAGTGATTTAACAAATGATGAAAATGATGACTATCCAGATTTTGCTTATGATGTTTGCCAAAAAGTTTTAAATGAAAATGCATTAGGAATACTTATATGTGGTTCGGGCATTGGTATGAGCATTGCTGCCAATAAAATTAAGGGAATTCGTTGTGCTAGAGTCTTTGATGAAAATGATGCATTTACAGCTAAAAATCATAATGGGGCAAATGTAATAGCATTTAGTTCTTCGTTAAATATTGAAAAAATTTATAAAATTATTGATACTTTTATAGTTACAAAACCACCTACAGAAGAAAGACACTTAAGAAGAATTGATAAAATAAAAGCAATTGAAGAGGGATATTATCATGAATTATAAGTTAATATTATATATTGTTTTTTCATTTACTGCTGCCTTTGGATTGTCTAGTATTAATTTTAATAATGTTATAAAAAATAATAAAGTTATAGAAGCTCGAGTATTAGTTTTGGTACTTAGTATTGCTTTAGGATATTTAATAACCAATTTTGTAATAGATTTTTTAAATTTAACTCGTATAATATAAGAAATTAATTCATATTATTATTGAGGCCAAAATGAAAAAAAGATATTTATTAATAATTATTTTAATTTTATGTGTTATAGCTATTTTAAGCAGTTTTGATAAAAAAACTGCTTTTTTTCAAAATGAGGATAAAAAGAATATTAATGTTACAATAAAAAATAGTGATACAAAAGAAGAAACAAAATTAGATTTAGAGGAATACATTATTGGTGTAGTTGCGGGAGAAATGCCAGCCTCTTTCCATGAAGAAGCATTAAAAGCTCAAGCAATTGCTGCAAGAAGTTACGCTTTATATAAAATTAATACTACAAGTCAAAGTTATGATTTAGTAAATGATATTACTAATCAAGTTTATATAACCAAAGAAGAAATGCTAGAAAAATGGCAAGAAAATTATGATTATTATTATGAAAAAATTAAAATTGCTGTTTTAGAGACTAAAGATTTGGTAATGGAATATGATGGACAAATAATTAGTGCATATTATTTTGCTATGAGTAATGGTAGTACAGAAGATGTTTCATTGGTATTTGGAGAAAATCGTGAATATTTAACTAGTGTAGATTCACAATGGGATAAAAATGTTAAAAATTTTGAAGTTACTACAGAAATAAATAAAGAGGAATTTTGTAACAAGTTGGCAATCGATTGTACTAGTATAACAATAAGTGATATTAATAGATCTAATACTGGTAGAATTAATAATATTACTATAAACAATAAAACATTTAGCGGAACAAATTTTAGAAATATATTAGGATTAAGATCCACTGATTTTGATATTGAAATTACTGATAAAATATTTATTACTACTAGAGGATATGGTCATGGAGTGGGTATGAGTCAATATGGAGCTAATGAAATGGCCAAAAATGGTTATACATATAAAGAAATATTGAATCATTATTATCAAAATGTAGATATTGTAGAATTAAATGTATAAAAATTAGAAAAATTTTCCATACTCTAAGTAGGATGGTGAATTATGAAAAAAAGAAAATTAAAAGGATTTGTGTTACCAACAGTTTATATAATGGTAATAAGTATTTTATTTGTAAGTATATCTTTTTTAGGGAATGCTTTGCAGGAAAAAATAAAATATGATAGTGATTTATCAGTTAATGCTTTGCAAGAAAATACAACACCAGTTGTAAAAAATGAAGATGAAGTAGATACTAAAAGTAAAATAGTAAAACCTTTTCAAAGTACTGCGGTAGGGATAAGTAAATCATATTATGATATGCAAGATGATGAAAAAAAGCAACAAAACTCTTTAGTTTATTATGAACAAACTTATTTGCAAAATAGTGGGGTTTTATATTCAGCTCCCGAATCATTTGATGTAAATAGCGTTTATGATGGAACTGTAACTAATGTTACAGAAGATGAAATATTAGGAAATGTAGTAGAAATAACTCATAATACTAATTTGAAAACAGTTTATTATAGTTTAGGGGAAATAAAAGTTCAAAAAGATGATGTTGTAAAAAGCGGTGATATAATTGGTATAAGTGGTGATAACTTACTAGATGACGAATTAGAAAATTGTTTATTGTTTGAAGTATATTATAATGGTAAAACATTAGACCCTGAAGATTTTTATAATATGACAATTGAAGACCTTCAATGAATAAAACAACCCCTTAGTAATATAATTTATTAAGGGGTTGTTTGGTTATGAAAGATTTTATTGCAAAAAGGGTATTAAATGAAGCAAATCATGTAATGGATACAAATGATACAATCAGAAAAACAGCAGAAATTTTTAAAGTAAGTAAAAGTACAGTTCACAATGATTTAAGTGAAAGATTAAAAAAAATTGATAAAAATATTGCTGAATCTATCAATGAAATATTTCAAGATCATGATAGAAATAAGCATATAAGGGGAGGTCAAATTACAAAAGAAAAATATAAAAAGGAAAGATAAGATGACAAAAGTAAATAATATTGTGTATTTAACAGATGAAACGATTTATTTAAAAACTAAACATAAGAATATAATAAAGCAAAATGTTAATAAAAATATTATAATCGAAGGTAAGATCGCTAATATAGAAAAGTTTATTAAAATATATGAAAACATGTTAACTCAAAATAACTTAAATAATAATTTGTTTGGTGATACAATAAAAATTGTTACGAGACCTAATTATACCTACGCAGATATTACCTTGCTAAAAAGCATTTTTGAAAAGTTTAATTATCGCAAAATAATGTTTGAAAATGAAATAAAATTTTATAAATTAGGAAATAATAATGCATACTTAAATATATTTGATAGCTATATAATATTGACTTACATAGATGAATATAAAAAAAATAATTCTATAGTAATTCCTGCGAATTTTTTTGAAAATATAAAAGATCTTTTACAATATATAAAAAATAAAGTTAAAAATAAAGAAATATTCATAATTGGTAAAGGTGAATTAATGAAAGAAATATTTTCTCTTTTTGAAAACATATTTGAAAATAAAACATATATTTATGCTAATAATGAAACTTATTTAATAGAAAAAGCCAGATAAAATTAATAATTTGTCGAATTTTGACGGACGATTTTAATTGTAATTGGCTTTTTTTAGTGTTAAAGTTAAACCAGAAGGAAGGAGTGAATTTGTGATGATGCAAGGCAGAGTTAAATGGTTTAACAATGAAAAAGGTTATGGCTTCATTGAATATGATCAACTATCTGATATTTTTGTCCATTATTCAGCAATCCATAAAGATGGATACAAAACATTGACTGATGGCGCATTAGTAAATTTCAAATTAATTGAAACAGCTAAAGGCTTACAAGCGATAGATGTTGAAGAAAAAGAAATGACTACAATTATGTAGTTTTTTTCATCTTTTTATGATAATATATTATTAGGAAGGTGATTTGAATGAAAGTAAGTATACGAGGAGACAAAATTGCTGTAACTAAATCAATAAAAGAATATGTAAATGAAAAATTGAATCGGTTAGACAAATATTTTGAAAATCCAAAAGGGATAGAATGCAAAGTATTAATTAAGGTTAAAAATCAAGAACAAAGTATTGAAGTGACAGTACCAACCAGTAGATTTACTTTAAGAGCTGAAGAAAGACATCAAGATCTTTATGCTGCAACGGATTTAGTGATAGATAAATTAGAAAATCAAATAAGAAAAAATAAAGATCGTTTAGATAAAAAATATCGTGGAATTCCCAAATTTGAATTAAATTTTGATTTTGAAGCATTAGATGACGACGAAGAAAATTCTAAAATTGTAAAAAGAAAAGACATTGATATGAAACCAATGGATGAAGAAGAAGCTATATTACAAATAGAATTATTAAATCATGATTTCTTTGTTTTCAAAAACATTGATGAAGATTGCGTTTCAGTTTTATATAAAAGAAAAGATGGAAGCTACGGTATAATTAACGTAAAATAATAATTAATATTTTAAGCCAGAAAATAAAATTTTCTGGTTTTTTGTAGCAATTTTTCAAAAATTTTAGCTATACAATTAGCAAATTGAATTTGCAAAATATTCCTTTGAAAACGAAATTAGTGAGGAAGAAAAAAATTGTGCTTTGTCAGTTGCCGAATACGGAATTATTAAACATAACGAAATGACTAGGATCAATAATATATTACTAGCTGATGGGTGTCGCGTAGAAAATCATACTAAAGATTTATCCCACATTGGAGAAAATTGAGCTGGTATAATTAACATAATTAGATATTTTGGAAATAAAAGATTAAACTATAAAATAGAATTATTATTAGTAAATAATGATACTCCTTTAATTGAAGAAAGCAAGCTATTAACGTGTTATATCGACTTTTTAGTAAAGCCACCAATAACTCAAACATTAAATGTCATTGGCTTATCTAAGTGTGGAGTCATGGTATTTGATATGATGAAATATTTAAAAAACGTTTCTAGCAAATTAAAAACTAATGTATATAGTGTATCAACTCCTTACTCCATTTTTTACTGATACCCATTCACATTCAAAAATAATTACTTCTAGTCACGGAGTGTTAAGTACACCAATATATGCAAATGAATTATTAAATGTTGTAAATGATAATATTTCTGAAGAAACATAACTATTTAGGAAAAAATAAAATTGTATAAAAAGAAGTTTAGATACCTAAATTCCTTTTTCTTTTATAATTAACATGTTATAATAAATATCGAGGTGGAAAATGAAATTTTTAAAAAAATTATTTGATACTGAATATAAAGAATTATGCAGATTTGATAATATTGCTAAAGAAATTGAAGCAATGGAACCAGATATTCAAAAATTATCTGATGAAGACTTAAAAGAAAAAACAGTTGAATTTAAAGCTGAATTAGAAACTGGTAAAACTTTAGAAGATATTATTGTACCAGCATTTGCAGTAGCACGTGAAGCGGCATATAGAGCAATTGGAGAAAAACCATTTCATGTTCAAATTTTAGGTGGCTTAGCAATTCATTATGGTAATATTGCAGAGATGAAAACTGGCGAAGGAAAAACCTTAACGACTATACTCCCTGCTTATTTAAATGCATTAGAAGGAAAAGGCGTACATGTTGTTACAACTAATGAGTACTTATCACAACGTAATGCAGAGTGGATGAAACCTATTTATGATATGTTGGGTGTGACAGTAGGTGTAAATCTTCGTGAATTAAGTCCCAAAGAAAAACAAGCAGCTTATAATGCAGATATAACTTATTCAACTAATAATGAAATTGGATTTGATTATCTACGTGATAATATGGTAGTTCGTAAAGAAAATCGAGTTCAACGGGGATTAAATTTTTGTATAATAGATGAAGTGGATTCAATTTTAATAGATGAAGCAAGAACACCACTTATAATTAGTGGAGGAAGATTTAATTCTAATAATTTATATATAGAAGCTGATAGAACAGTAAAAAAATTAAAAGAAGATGTTGATTACACTATCGATTTAAAAACAAAAAATGTTTCATTGACGGCAGAAGGTAGTAAAAAGGTAGAAAAACTATTAAATATTAGTAATTTATATGATTTAGATAATACTGCATTAGTACATCATTTAAATCAAGCATTAAAAGCAAATTATGGTTTTAAAAAAGATATTGATTATGTTGTTGAAAATGATGCAATAATTATTGTTGATCAATTTACAGGTCGACTTATGCATGGGCGTCAATATTCAGAAGGATTACATCAAGCAATTGAAGCTAAAGAAGGAGTAACAATTAATACTGAAACAAAAACTATGGCAACAATAACATTTCAAAATTTGTTTAGAATGTATAATAAATTGTCTGGTATGACTGGTACTGCAAAAACAGAAGAAGAAGAATTTAGAAATATATATAATATGTATGTTATTTCAATTCCAACAAATAAACCAGTAATAAGAGAAGATTTACCAGATTTAGTATATTCTAATGAAAATGGTAAATATAAAGCAATAATTAATTGTATCAAAGAAATTCACGAAAAGGGTCAACCTATTTTAATTGGAACTATCTCTGTGGAATCAAACGAAAGATTGAGTAAACTTTTGAAGAAAAATAATTTGCCTCATGAAGTGTTGAATGCTAAAAATCATGAACGCGAAGCAGAAATAATCGCACATGCTGGTGAAAAAGGTGCTATAACATTAGCAACTAATATGGCAGGTCGTGGAACTGATATTAAATTGGGTGATGGTGTTCGTGAGCTTGGTGGACTTTATGTTATAGGTACAGAAAGACATGAATCACGTCGTATTGATAATCAGCTTCGTGGTAGATCAGGTCGTCAAGGGGATCCAGGTACTTCTCAATTTTTTGTATCTTTTGATGATGATTTAATGCGTCGATTTGGCACTGATAGAATTAAAACTATGTTAATGAATTTGGGAATTGATGAAGATCAAGCAATAAGATCTAAAACACTAACCAAATCAATAGAATCAGCACAAAAAAAAGTAGAAGGAAATAACTATGATTATCGAAAAAGCCTATTAGATTTTGATAATGTTTTAAATGAACAAAGAGAAATAATTTATGCACGCCGTGATGAAATATTAGATAATGATAGTATTCACGAAAAAATTATTGAGACATTTAGAAATACTATTAAAAATTTAGTAGAAAGTCATATTCCACCAGAAAATTATTTAACCGATAATGATAAATTAGAAATTGTAGAATATGTAAATACGAATTTTTTAAAAAATCAAAATTTAGATATAAAATCAATAGAAAATTTATCTGAACAGGAAATAGTGGATTATATTTTTGATTTAGTAATAAAAGATTATGAAAAGAAAATGATTTCATCTCCATTAATGAACGAATTTGAAAAAGCTATTTCTTTAAGAGTTATTGATTCTAGTTGGGTTGATCATATGAGTGCTATGGAACATTTAAAAGAAGGAATAGGTCTTAGGGGATATGCTCAATCAAATCCTGTTCAAGTTTATACTATGGAAGGATATGAAATGTTTGAAAATCTTTTGAATAAGATAGATAATAACATTGCTTTATTTTTATTAAAAGCAGAAGTAAAACAAAATTCTGAAAGAAAACAAACTTTACAAGGAAATGCAAATGATGGAAAAGAAAAAGTAAAATCAACACCAAAACATAGTGTAAAAATAGGTAGAAATGATCCTTGTCCATGTGGTTCGGGTAAAAAATATAAGAATTGCTGCGGAAAGTAGCATAAAATAAGGGTTTGCGATGGTTTTAAAAATCAAAAAATTACAAAAAATCGTCGATTTGTTTCCATTTTGTTTCCAAAATTAAAAAAGATGTTACCAAAACCTCTGGAAAGCCTTATAAAATAAGGGAAACAATTTTGGAAACAATTTTGGAAACAAAAAAGTTAGCATTCATTTTATCTAGCAAGAGTGAAATTGAAACACAAAACATATGTGGTGGTGAATATAAAATGGAAAAATTTTATTTGGAAATTCCTTCGCTGGAAAGAAAAAATCAAATTATAGATTATGTGAATGAATTTGCACTTTATAACTCTGAAACAAATGGTATGGGATCGTTAAGAAAAATATTAGAAGGATACACGTTTGAACAGGCATTAGAAATGTGTCTCAGGATGCAAGATGAAGAGTATGCTAAAAAATTAGGAAGATGTCAGTCTAAAACGTTTTTATTGATTAGCGAAAATGATTATAGAATCATCGGTGCCATCAATGTTCGATGGAATTTACCAGAAAGTATGAAACAATTCGGTGGCAATATTGGGTATGGCATTCGTCCGACCGAAAGAAGAAAAGGATATAATAAGATAAATTTATATTTAGGTTTAATTGAAGCACAAAAATTGGGATTAAACTCAGTGATGTTAGATTGCGATGTAAATAATCTAGGATCTGTTAAAACCATGCAAGCTTTAGATGGCAAATTAGAAAGAACAGAGGTGGATCCATCCGATGGAATCCTGACTAGTGTATATTGGTTTGATGTGAATGAAACAATTGATAAGTATCAAAATGTATTCAAAAAATGTATAAAATAAAAAAATGACTAAGAAAGAAATGGGAATAGATAAGTGTAGATTTTATGATTTAAGAGGAAGTTATGCTACTAAAATATTAAATAACGGTATTGCTATTCGTGAGGTTGCCGATATACTAGGTCATAAAAATGTGGAAACAACTGAAAACTATTACATATCTAGTACAGAAGCATCAAGAAAATATGCTACTGAATTTTATGACAAAATGTTAAAAAATAATATAGATATAATTGATAAAATTATAGAATACAAAATATAAAAATGTTTCCGAACCAAATAGTTCGCTTATGTAATTACCTTGCGATAACTAAGACAATAGTGTATAATTAGGTTGTAAATTGAGTTGTTGGATAAATTGTGAGCGAATGCACACAATGTTTCCAATTTGTTTTCAAATTATAAAATAAACATAGTACTAATAGTACTATAAATACCACAAATATTTTTGTTACCAGTGCCACGAAGCCTTGAAATACCAATAATTACGTAAATACTGATAATACTATAAATACTTGGATTGCTTGAACATGTGGTTCTGGTAAGAAGTACAAACAAGGCTGTGGAAAAAATGCGTAAAATAAGGATTTGCAAGGGCTTCAAAAATTAAAAAATTACAAAAATAGTCGATTTGTTTCCATTTTGTTTCCAAAATTAGGAAAGATGTTACCAAAATCTCCGAGAAGCCTTATAAAATAAGAGAAAATAATTTGGAAACAATTTCGAAAACAAAAAAGTTAGCATTCATTTGCTAGCTTTTTATTTACTATAATTGCATACTCGCAAAGTAATGAAATATTCAAGAAGTAGATTTATTAGAATAATTAAATATAAGTAGAATAAGTTAAATACCGTGATTTATATGACATTCTAAGATTTGTCAACTACTAATTTTTATGATATATTAATACACACTGAAAACACACGAAATTTGATAT
>CALVVG010000002.1 GCA_944363795.1 uncultured Bacilli bacterium
GGCTTGTTAAATAATAACCAAATAAATGATAAAAACGAATCTAATCCAGACTTAATAGAAGATGATGATATGACAATATTTAATTCAGAGACAATCGGTCTTACAACGAATGCTTGTACCATTTTATTACAATACTTTGCTATGCTTTATAATGACATGACAGATAGCAAAGATGCTTATGAAGATAATGGAAATATTTTAGGAATTAATTACAACAAGGAAGATAAAAAATTTGCATCTAAATTTGAAAAGTTAAATTTCAATGAGAAACTAGATGTATTTAGTGAAATTATAATCAGATATGATAATGAAACGTATTTTAATGATAAAACTTTAGTGTTGTCGTTTGATTCAAAGTTAAGCGGATATGATATTGCTCTTCTCATTGGCAAATTAAAAGAAAAATAATAATTGATACTGTTTTATAAAGAAATCGTAGAAATACGATTTTTTTATATGGAGAAAAATAATTCTAAAAGGTGTATATGCAAGTAAATGTGAAAGATGAAAAATTTGAATTGGATGATAAAACTAAAGAAGAATTAAACGCAAGAATTGTTATTGCATTATTCAAGATAATGTACAATCAAAATAAAATTTCAAAAAAAGAATACAATTCTCTAGTATTAAAGACTTGTCGCACATTTAATATAAAAAAAGATTTGTGTTAAATTTATTTTAAGAAGGGATGTGAAGAAACTATGTCTAGAACAGTTGCAATATATGCAAGAGTATCTACTGAACATGAGGCTCAATTATCTGCGCTTGATAATCAGGTTCAATATTATGATGGCATTTTATCTTCGCATCCAGATTGGAAATTGTATAAAAGATATATTGATGAAGGAATTACTGGAACTTCAATAAAAAAGAGAAAAAACTTTTTAAAGATGATGGAAGATGCTAATAATGGATGTTTTGATCTAATTATTACTCGTGAAGTATCACGTTTTGCTAGAAATACTGTTGACACGTTACAAGAAACGAGAAAGTTAAAGAAAATTGGAGTGGAAGTATATTTTACTGAAGATAATATTTGGACTTTTAATGATGAAGATGGTGAATTAAAATTAACAATAATGGCAACTCTTGCACAAAACGAAAGTAAGAAAACATCGCAAAGAGTAAAAGCAGGTCAAAAAATTTCTTTTGAAAATGGTGTGATATATGGTACAGGTAATATTTTAGGTTATGATAAAATAGGTAAAGAAATGATAGTTAATGATGAGCAATCTAAAACTGTAAAATTTATATTTGAATCATATTTAAAAGGTATGGGCTTAACTGAAATTAAAGACAAATTAGAATCTATGGGACACAAAACTGCTACTGGTTTAAGTAGGTGGAATGTATCTTGTATAAATAGAGTTTTAAAAAATCCGTTTTATTGTGGAACTATTGTATATAGAAAGAGTTATGTTCCTGATTATCTAGAACAAAAACCAAAGAAAAATAATGGCGAGGTCGAACAAGTAATTAAAGAGGGTAAACATCAGCCATTGGTTTCTAAAGAAGATTTCAATAAAGTTCAAGAGTTAATTAAAAGTCATTCAACTTGTAAAGAAAAAAAGGATGATAAAATTGGAAGTGGGATTCCAAAAAGTGTTTGGAGCAAAAAACTATTATGTGAATGTGGTTCTTCATTTAATAGAAGAACATATCATAAAAAAGATGATGGCTCTATAACATTTGCCTATCATTGTTATAAACAAAAAAACATGGGATCATTAAGAAGTAGGCTAAAAAAAGGTTTGAGCATAGATGGAGCTTGTGATACTCCTATGGTTCAAGAATGGAAATTATATTTAATGGCAAATGTGGTATTTAATTTAATATGGAATGATAAGGAACAAATAATTAATATTGCTAATAAATTGATTGATGAAACAATAATTGAAGAAGATTATAGCAATGAATTAGATGAAAAAATTACTGAAAATAACAAAAAAATTGAATTTTATAAAAATAAACAATCAAAATTGTTAGAATTATATTTAAGTGAAATGATAAATAAGGATATTTATATAAAGAAGAAAGAGGAATTAGATATTAGTATTTCACGAATGACTAAAGAGAACAATGAATTAATATTAAAAAAAGGGATTCCAAAAAATATTCTTAAAGATAAAATTAAAAATTTAAAACAATGTATAATAGATAATTTAAATTATCATGAAAATAATGTATCGGATGATATAATAGATAATTTTGTCGAAAAAATTATTGTTCATAAAGATAAATTTGAGTGGAAATTAGCCTATTTAAATGATATAATAGATATGAATATAAATGGACGTCAAAAGTCATCAAAACTTGACTTATATGTAAATAATATTCTTTTGCGTTCCGAACAAGGATGTGGCACAAGCAAGTATCCGTCAAAAGGCAAACAAATAGGCAGTGAGAAAAGATTCTTTTTAACCCGTATAATCCTTACAAAAGATGATATTTTAAGATATTCAGATGAAGAGGAAGATACTAGTTTTATAAAATTAAAAAAGCCTATTATAATTGATATTTATATATAAATTAGACTAAGATAAAGTTATCTTGGTCTTTTTTGTGCAAAAAATAAATATTTTGCGACAAAAAAAAGGAGGTGAAAAAAATGCGATATTTATCTTTAAAACCAAAGTTAAAAGATTTGACGCAAGGATCAAGAATTGCTTTTGCAAGACAATTCAGAAAATTTACTCAAGATGAAGTTTCAGAAAAGTTAGGGTTAACTGGAGAAAATAAAAGAGTAAATATGACAAGATATGAAAAAGGTGAAAGAACACCTAAAGACGATAGACTTATTGAAATTGCTAATATTTTAAAAATTAATCATCATTCTATTGAAAAATATAATTTTGAAAATCCCTTGGATATAGTTTATATATTTATGTGGTTAGAAGAATTATATCCTAAAATGAATATTGATTTGGCAATGTCAGAACAACTTCAAAATAAAACAAATACTTTAATTAGAAATTTCATAAAAGAATGGCAACAAAATAAACAAAAAAGAGAAAAGCGAGAAATAAGTTACGAAGAGTATATTGAATGGAAATTAACTTTTATATTAGATACTATAGAGTTACAAATTATTGGTAAAAATAAAAGAAATAGTTACGTAAGTAATTATATAAAGAAAATTTAGTTGAAATATAGTCTTTTTAACCTTTATTTGATAAAATAAATCACTAAGAGGTGATTTGTGTGATAGAAAGCATATATATTAAAAATTTCAAAAAATTCGATAGAGAAACTATAAAAATAGAACAACATAATATTTTTATTGGAGAAAACGATTCTGGTAAAAGCACAGTACTACAGGCGTTAGATATTTTCTTTAATCAGGAAAAAATTGAAAAAATATTTGCTAGAAATCAATCAGAGCCTATTGAAATAGGAATAAGATACAATGGTGTCATGTACAAGAAAATTTATAGTGGAGCTACTTATAGAGTAACAGAAATACCTGAAAACATAGATGATTTAAATAATATTAAATACATTTATATTCCGGTAGGAAAATATAATGTATCAGAAATAATACAACAACTATCAATAGCTAAAGTGTTAGAAAATACTAATAAAGAACTTCTCGATGAGTTAAAAAGAATATCCCAGAACTCAATTAATGAAGTAATCAGTGGAATAGATAAAGATTTGATAGTTTTGAATCAAGATACAACCAATATCCTAGGAAAAGAAAAATTTTCATATAATTCTAGTCTTAAGTTTGCAGTAGAAACTGATGGAGTAAGTGTTGAAGCTAGAGGATCAGGATTTCAAAAGAATCTTTTATATGCTTTGCTCATTGGAAATCAATATAATAACGTTATATTAGGAATTGATGAAATAGAAAATTCATTTTCAGTTAATAACGCAAAAGCTATAATAAAAAACATACATGAAAGAATTGGGCAAACATTATTTACTACACATTCTCCACAAATACTTAACGCAAGAAATAATGCTAATATTCACCCGCTATTTAGTGATAACAACAAATCATTAATAGAATTGCTTGAATCTTTAGATGATACCAATAATAAGGATTATGTATTAGTAGAAGGTCTTTATGATTTGAATTGGGTTAAGACAGCAATAAATCTATTAGGAAAATCAAATGAATATATTGTTTTACCAAGTGGAGGTTGTGGGAATATAGAACACTTAAGAAACGAATTAGAAAGTTATAATAAAAAATGCTATTTAATAAAAGATGGGGACACTAACGAAGAAAAATCATTATCAAAAGATTGCATAGAACTATATGCGCCATTAGAAGCAATTAACGAAATCTTGGGTTTAGATTTAAAACATATACCAGTTACAAAAGAAGAGTTCTTTAATTTAACTGAAATTGAAGGTGTTAGAAACAATGAAACAGTTAAAAGTAAGTTATCAAAAGAAATAAATAAGTATTTAAAATTCGATAATCCATTAGTACAAGAAATAGAAGCATTAATTAGTGATAATTAGAAAAAATTAATTAATACACTATTTTTTCAAGAAGGGAAATGATATTACTATGAAAAAAAAATTATTAGATTCTATTGAATTATATCATGAAGGTTATGGTGCCGGAGAAGGAACTACAGAATATTACGAATATAAATGTCCTTGTGGAAACGGTACCATCATTGAAGAACATGATAATATACCTGGTTTTAGAGAACATGATGTATTTGTCAATTGTTCATATTGTAACAAATTATTTTCAGTTAACACATTAAGCAGTGTACGTGATTGGAAATTAGATGGTTTCTTTGTAAAAGGGCTAACAAATTCAAAAATAAGGTTAGATGAAGGACTTAAAAACTTTGATGTAGGTATTTCTCTTATAAATTTTTTTGAGTTTCTTAGTTGGACTTTTTCTATTAGAGAAAAGTGTAATATAAATAATGAAGAGAATGCATGTTTTTATTCTTTAAAAGATGTGTTGAATTTGCTAAAACACGACTATGATTTAATACAACTTAATTTTTTGATTACCAATAAATATATCACAAAACCTATAAAAGATAATGAGGCGAATATGATTGTATTTGGAGATATTTCATCAGTTGAGAATATCGGAACAGAGCGATTATCAAGATACAATTCCAATCTTTTGAATAGGAGTGTGACTGAAATAACGCAGAAAATCTTTGAGGATACATTGATAATCTATAATAAAAAATAATAATGAATTACAATTTGCTAAAAACGAAAAAATATTGACATGTACGCAACGGATAGTGATATTGTGTTATTGAGGTGAAAAAATATGAGATTAAATGAAGTTATTAAGCAAGTTGATTTAAGTAAAAGGGCAATAAAATTTTATGAAGAAAAAGGTCTATTAAAGACTAAAAGGGATAGTAATGGTTATAGAAATTATACTAAAGATGATATTAGTTTGTTAAAAGAAATTTCCTCATATAGAAAAATGGGAATAGGTTTAACCGATATTAAAAGAATTTTAACTGATAAAAGCGTACTGAAACAAATTTTAATAGAAAAGAAAAAAGAAATAACATCTTGCAAAAAAGAATTAGAAGCATTAGAAATGTTTATAGAAAATAATGATATAGAAGAATTTTATAATTCAGTTGATTATAAAACTATTGCAGATGCAATTAAAAATTCTATTCCTGGATTTTATGGATATTATTTTTTAAATCATTTTTTACCATATTTACAAATAAAAATTCAAACGCAAGAGCAACAAGAGGCATATAATAGGATTATTGAATTCTGGGATAATACAAATATTAGAATTCCCTTTTTAATGAAATTAAATTCTTGGATTATATTTAAAATGAACTCTAAAAAATCACTTAAAAGTCAAGCTGAACAACTTGATTCTCAAATCAAGAAATTGCTCGATCCTACTGAACAAGAATACGAAAAGCTAAAGAAAAAAGTTAATGATGGATATAAGTTGAAAAATAGCATTTTTTATAAATATAGTTTAGCAGGAATAAGTCAAAGAAAGTTTATGAAAGAATTACAAAATAAGGGATATAATGATATATTTATTCCAAGTATGATTGCATTATCACCAAAGTATAAAGAATATTATAATGCTTTAATGGCAATTAATAAAAGGATTTGTGATGACTTAAATCTATATTATGACAGCAATTTTAATTTGATTAAAAAAACTAAAGGAAAGAAATAAATTACAATTTATCAAGTAGACGAAAAAAATATTTTTTGGTATAATTAACATACATATTAAAAAAATAAGTCAAATAGTATTCGTTTTTGAGGAAAAACACCCCACGAATATGACAGTGGTACAAGCCACAATAAAATCTGCTGAGAAAAATCAATAGAACATAAAAAAGTGATTTTTGCTAGATTAATGCTTACAAAAAAAGATATTTTAAAATATTGTGATGAAGAGGAAGATACTAGTTTTATAAAATTAAAAAAGCCAATTATTGTTAATATCTATATATAAACGAAGACTAAGATGACTTATATGTCGTAAATCTTAGTCTTTTTCTATGATATGCGACAAGAAATTGGAGGATTGTAAAATGCGATTAATTTATACTAAACCAAAATTAAAAGATTTATCACAAGGTTCTAGAATTGCTTTTGCAAGGCAATTTAGATATATGACACAAGATAATGTATCTGATAAATTAAGATTAATTGGGAATTTAAAGAAAGACTATGACAAGATATAGAAATGAGGATAAAGCTTTAAAGTTTAATAGAACTTTTGAAGCTAATTGTGAAATAGTTAATGGTGTATATTATAATCTAATTAATAAATAATATAGAAATGATAGAATTTATGATTTAGAACCATGAATGAAAGTATCAAATATATTATTTAAATTTATTTATTTTTGTGCTAAAAATAAATAAATTATGTTGAATATTTATTTTACAAATTTTAGTTCTTGAAATATGATGGTAAATAATATAATATTATGTATAGAAAGCGAGAATATTATGAGTTTTTAGCATTGGTTTATGTAATTAATTAAGAAAGTAGGTAAATTTACATTTTTAAGTGTTATTCGAAACGTATATTAGAATGAGAAAGACGAAATACCTTTTTCTACTGGTTATATTTCTAAAGCAGATTTGGATAAAATTATCAAATTTTGGAATATTAAAATACAAGATTTAAAAAATTTTAAATTATTTGACGAAAGGATTTGGAACTAAATGATTGATATTAGATTTGAAAAGGAAAATAATAGAGCAATAGCAATAATTGATAATAAGGTGATTGGAAAATGTAATTTTTTGATTGAAAATAATACTTGGAATATTATTAATACAAAAGTTGACTCAACTTATCAAGGCCAAGGTATAGCAAAAGATTTAGTTACTTGTGTGATTGAAAACGCCAAGAAAGAAAATTGTGTTGTTATTGCTGATTGTTCTTATGCTAATAAAATCATAAATATCAATCGAAAAGAGTAAGCTATGAAATAGTAAGTCAGTTTATATTCGGTTTGGATACCTTAAGAAAGAATCCATTGAATGTGACTATGGTACAATCTGCCATTAAAGAGCATAAGAATATTTATGAATGAAAATTAAAAATTATGAAAAGAGTTGAAAAAGGCTCTTTTTTTATTACTATAAAAACAATTATACAATTGTATTATTTTATATCAAACGAGACAAATTTTTAAATATCTAAAATGTAGTTAAAAAAAGGAAAATAGTTTGTTTAAGGAAATAATAGTGGTGAAAGGAGGTCGTAAAATAAAAATATTAGATAATAAATTATTTATAATTGCAATATATATTATTTTAGTATTAATTATTACTAGTTTGCTGATTTTTGCTTTTTATTTATATAATAAACCTATAAATAATTCAATAGCAACAGCAGATATGCAGAAAGAACATGAAATGGATTTGGAAGAAATAAATGATGAAGTACCAAAAATGTATGTTGAGGTAAAAGGAGCTATTAATAAACCGGGTGTATATGAAGTTACGAGTAATAATATTATTAATGATGTAATTAATTTTGCAGGAGGATTAAAGGAAAATGCTTATACAGATAATATAAATTTTAGTAAAAAAGTTAGTGATGAATTAGTTATTTATGTATATACTAAAAGTGAGTATGTCAAAAACAATAAAGTTACAAGTGAATGCAATACAGATAGTTACCTAATTGATAATTGTACTGAAAGTAAAGTTAGTATTATTACTGCTACTGAAAATAATAATGATAATAATGATAATAATGAATCATTGTTAATTAATATAAATCTGGCTACACTAGATCAATTAATTACATTGCCAGGAATTGGTGAAAGTAAAGCTAATAATATAATCGCTTATAGAGAAGAAAAAGGATTTTTTAATACTATCAATGATTTAAAAAATGTTAGTGGAATTGGAGATGCAACATTCGAGCAGCTTAAAAAGTTTATTACAGTATAATTTAATTTTTATTATTCTTTTTTTGTTTTTAATTTTATACATTTTAATTTTTACTAATATAATCAAATATAAATCCGTTTATAATGGCGATGAACAAAAAATTGAGGGAAAAATAATAAGCTTTAGTTTAAATGGAAATAAATTAAAATTAAATGTTTTAGCAAAAGAAAAAATAATTGCAACATATTATATTGATACAAGAGAAGAAAAAGAAAAAATTTTAAATAAAATTAATATTGGTGATCAAATAATTTTATATGGAGAATTGCAGAAACCTCTCAATAATACAATTCCTAATAATTTTAATTATAAAAAATATTTGAAAAATAATAAAATTTATTATTTAATCAATGTTGAAAGTTTCGTTGTTAAATCGTCTAATTGTTTTAGAAATAAAATAAAGGATTTTTTGTATAAGAGGGCATATAATTTAAAAAATAGTGATTATTTATTAGCTTTAGTTTTAGGAGATAAATCTTTATTAAGTAATGATGAATATAACGCGTATCAAAATAACGGAACTGCACATTTGTTAGCAATTTCTGGTTCACATATTGCGGTTTTAATATTTATATTTTCTAAAATACTACAAAAATTACATGAAGTTAAAAAGCTAATGATTTTAAGCATTATATTATTATTTTTTAGCTTTTTGACAGGTTTTCAGGCTTCTATTAATAGAGCTATATTATTCTTTATATTAAATAGTATTAATAAGATATTTAAACTACATTTTAATAATTTACAAATTTTATTTTTTACAGCGTTTATCATGATATTACTAAATCCTTTTATCATTTATAATATAGGCTTTATATATTCATTTGTCACCTGTGGCGGTATAATATATTTTCAAGATAGAATAAACGGAAATTATATTAATAAATTATTCAAGGTTAGTTTTATTGCTTTTATATTTAGTTTACCAATTAGTATATATATAAATTATGAATTTAATATTATGTCAATATTATTTAATATGGTTTTTGTTCCCTTAATTTCCTTGATAATATTTCCAGTGGCTATATTAGCTTTTATATTTTCTTTTTTTAATCCTATTTTTAGTTTAATGTTACAATTTGTTAGTTTTTTAAATACAATTTTTGTTAATTTAAGCTTAATTATATATATTCCTAAAACATCTATTTTTATAATTGCTTTTTTATATATTATTTTGTTGCTTATCAGAAAGAATTTAGTATTTATAATTATATTTTTATTGATTTTAATATTTATTAAAATTATTCCATATTTGGGTACTGATTATAAAATTTATTTTTTTGATGTTGGGCAGGGTGATTCAGCATTAATTATTTTCCCACATAATAATAAAACAATTTTGATTGATACAGGAGGTGTAGTAAATTATAAACAGGAAGAGTGGGAGAAAAGCACTAAAAATTACAATTTAAGTGATAATATAATTAAATTTTTTAAAAGTATTGGAATTAGAAAAATTGATTATTTAATTATTAGTCATGGTGATTATGACCATATTGGAGAGTCAATTAATATAGTCAATAATTTTAAAATAAAAAATGTAATATTTAATAAAGGTTCTTATAACAATTTAGAATTAGAATTAATTAATATATTAAATAATAAAAAAATTCCTTATTTTCAAGATATAAATACGATAAATATAAAAAATGGGAATATATTTTTTTTGAATAAAGAATTGTATGATGATGAAAATGATAATTCAATAGTACTATATAGTCAAATAAATAATTTCAAATTATTGTTTATGGGAGATGCTAGTGCTACAGTTGAAAATGATATATTAAATAAATTTAGCTTAAAAAATATTGATATATTAAAAGTTGGTCATCATGGTTCAAATACATCATCAAGTAAAAACTTTATTAATAAACTTAATCCAAGATATGCTATAATATCCGTAGGAAAAAATAATAGATATGGGCATCCAATGAAAGAAGTATTAAATCAATTGTCAAATTCGATTGTATATAGAACTGATATAAATGGTACTATCATGTTTAGAATAAGCAAACAATCTGTTATGATTGAACAATGGAATTCTTAAATTATGGATACAAATACCTATACCTATATTTATTATTTTGCATAAAATATAATACATTATATAATGTTTAAAATAGATGGAGAAGAGATTCTCTTTTCTTATTTTCATAATTATAGTAAAATAAAAAAGAGGTATAAAATGAATATATATATAATTAGTTGCGAAAGTTATCATTTAATGGATAAAGAAATAGCTAAAATTGTTAAAGATAATCACTATTTACTTTTTAATATGAATAATATATCATTATCTGATATTATAGAAGAGGCAAATTATTTTTCTTTAACTGGAGAAACAAAATATATTGTTGTAAAAAATGCTGATTTTTTAGGGGGAGAAAAATTAGAGGACAACGATCAAAAAAAATTAATTACTTATATTAATAATCCTAATATTAATACTGTAATTATTTTCACAACTTTAAAACCACTAGCGTGGAAAAAAATTGAAAAAGAAATTAATGCTAATAATTATCAAATAATTAATTATAATAAATTAGATAAAAAGTCTATAATAAACGAAATTACTAAATATGTTAAAGAACGAAACTATGAAATAGATTATCAAAGTATTAATTATTTAATCGATAATTCTTATTCCAGTTTAGATATCATTTTTAATGAATTAGATAAAATTATGTTATTTTATTTAAAACCACAAAAGATTAATTTTAAGGATATAAACAATTTAGTTGGTATAGAAATTAATAATAATAGCTTTCGTTTTGTAAATTTAGTAATTGAAAAAAACTTAAGTGAAAGTCTTAAGTCATTAAATGATTTAAAAATTAATAAAGTAGAACCAATTAGTTTAGTAGCATTATTAGCACGTGAGTATCGCTTGATGTATTATGTAAAAAAAATGCAAGAAAAAAATTTAACAAAATATGAAATGTGCCAAGAATTACAATTGCGAGATTGGCAACTTAATAAAATATATAATAATGCTATTACTTATAGTAAAACCGAATTAGAAAAAAATTTAGTAGATTTATGTAATATTGATTTAAATATTAAAAAGGGAATATGGGATAAAGATATTGCTTTATATGGATTTTTACTAGAAGCATGTATTTAAATTTTTTTAATTTTTTCAGTGTTTTTAAAATTTAATTTTGCAACTTTTTTTAATATATCTTTGCCAAATTTTTCTACCAATTTTTTACCAAATTTATCTACATTTTCTCCAGCACCTTTTGGGACTTCTTCATTAATTAAATTGCTTATTTTAGCAATTTCTTTTAAAAAGATGTATCTACTTATGATTGATGCACAAGCAACACTTAGACATTTGTCTTCTGCTTTAGGAGTAAAAGTAATGTTATTAATTTTATTTTTAATATCTTTTAAATATTCATAATATTTGGTGGGTGGGGTAAATTGGTCAACAATAATTTTATCATAATTTAAATTTTTATTAACCATGGTTAGTAAAGCTTTGTTATGTAAAATAGCTTTTATTTTGTTCATATTTAAATCATCACTATATTTGTTATTATAGTCTTCATTATTTAAAACAAATATACTATAAGGAATTTCATTCATAATTTGAGGAGCTATTTTATTTATGGTTTCATCATTTATTTTTTTAGAATCTCCAACATTTAAACTATTTAAAAAATTTTGCTTATCTTTAGATACAAAAGTTGCTGTAACAACGATTGGACCAAAATAATCACCAGTTCCAACTTCATCAGATCCAATTGTGTTATACATATCATATTCATGGCGTTTATTATTTTCTTTAATTTTATTTTTCCCCGTTTTTATATCTATAATACGATTATTTAATTTTTTTTCTAAATCAATCCATATATTGGCATCAACATCTGCACTGATACCTTGGAACATTACTTTACCACTTTCATAAAGAGTAATTATAGTATCTGCTTCTTGAGCTTGAAAAATTGCATAAGGAGGAGTTTTTTCCCTAACAAGATTTTTATAATAATGAATCATCTTTTCTTTGATATTTTCGCTAACTTTAAATACTATTGTCATTTTTTTACCTCACTTGGTTTAATTTTAACATAATTTTCTTTATTTTTCATCATAATTATAATATAATTAAAATGAGGAGATAAAGTTATGAATTTGATGGATGTAATTAGTATTTTAATTATATTACTTTTTATTGTTTTAGGCTTTAAAAAGGGAGTAATTAAAAGCTTGGTACAACTTGTTGGAACATGTGCCGTTTTAGTTTTGGCTTTTGTGTTTAAAGATTTTTTAGCAAATTTTTTGATGAGCTTTTTGCCATTTTTTAATTTTGGTGGATTATTCGAAGGTATTTCATCGATTAATATCTTAATGTATGAATTAATTTCCTTTGTGATATTATATGTGCTATTTTATTGTATACTAAGTATTATAATTAATTTAGCAGGTTTAGTAGAAAAAATTTTAAAATTCACTGTAATTTTAGCCATTCCTTCTAAAATATTAGGAGCTATTTTAGGATTAGTAGAAGGAATAATTATGGCATTTTTAATATTATTCATTTTATTCCATTTGCCACAAACTGAAAATATGGTAGCAGAAAGTAAATTTGCAATAATTATTTTAGAAAGAACCCCTGTTATTGGTAATGTTGCTGCTAATACTACTCAAGCTTTAGAAGAAATAGTTGTACTATTAAACGAAATGCAAGAATCTAATAATAGAGAACAAGTAGATGCTAATGTATTAACTATTTTACAAAAATATGGCATAATTAATACTGCAGATGCTAAAAAATTACAAGAAGAAGGAAAAATAAAATTAGAAAATGTAATAATTGAGGAGGTGTGATTATATGATAAAACATTTAGAAAAATCAGAGGATTTTAATACGCTAATAAAAGATAAAGTTTTAGTTGATTTTTATGCCGATTGGTGTGGACCTTGTAAAATGTTAGCACCATTATTGGAAGAAATTAAAAACGTTAACATTTTAAAGGTTAATGTAGATTTATATCCAGATTTAGCTGCCAAATATGGTATAATGAGTATTCCAACTTTAATTTTATTTGAAAATAGTAAAGAATTAAAAAAAGAAATAGGTTTTAAAACTTTAGATGAAATAAAAAAAATGTGTGAATAAGGAGTTTTATGAAAAAAAGAATATTGATGTTAATTGTTTTACTTGGTATAGGATTTGTATTAAGTGGATGTTTAGCAAGTCAAGATAAAGTTTTTACTATAGATGATTTACAAATTACTTTAACGGATGATTTTAAAGAAACTGATCAAGACGAAGGATTTACAGCTTATTTTGAAAGTAATACTATTGGAGTAGCAATAATGAAAGAAACATTTGCTTCATTAGAAGTAATTGATTTAAATTCTGAATCCACTATTGAAAAATATATTGCTGCAGTACAAAGTGCTGGCAATGTAAGTTATGAAATTCAAAATAAAGATAATATTACATATTTTACTTACGAAAGTGAAATAGATGGAACGAATTTTTATTATATGACTGCTTTTTATAAAGGTAACGATGCTTTTTGGATAGTTAATTTATTTTGTGAAGAAACTAATAAAAGTGAATTGGAAAATTCTTTAATGAACTTTGCAAAAAGTGTTAAATTTATAAAAGAATAAAAACATTTTATTACTAAAACCCGTCGCATTATTTTTAACGACGGGTTTTTATTAAACTTTAGTATGTGGCTTACGGAGTAAGCCATCAAAAAACCACTAGCTAAGCTAGTGGTATTAATACGCTTAAAGCAATATGACATCTCACCGTGCTATAATATGATGCGTTCAAGCTCATATAATGCACGAAAGGAGAGATGTCATGGCTAAAAGTTTAGCACATACAAAATATATGTGCAAGTACCATATTGTGTTTATTTAACATCATTATCGATGTTAATTTACAATAATATATTTAATTTTGTTTTTTTATTACAGTAGCTCCCACATTTTTATAAGTTCGGGTTAGTAATCCAGCTCCTAATTTAATACCTCCAAAGTAACGAACTACAACAAGTAATGCATTGTTGATTTTTTGTATTTCTAATAAATTATAAAGTGGTAACCCTGCTGTATTAGTTGGTTCTTTGTCATCACTTTTGCCGGCTGTATTGCCATATTTATAAGCATATACAATATGTTTAGCTTTTTTATGTTCTTTTTTTAAATTAGTAATAATATTACTTACTTCTTCTTGAGTATTTAATTTATAAAAATAAGCTATAAATTTAGACTTTTTAACTTCTAATGTAAAACTATTGATTAATTTCATTAAATCACCATCAATATTATATCGTAAAAAAAGTATATTTTGTAGTATAATAGATAAAGGTGGTAAAAATGCTTAAAGAAAAGTTAAAGACAATACCTCATTTACCTGGATCTTACCAAATGCGTAATGTACATAATAATATAATATATGTTGGAAAAGCTAAGGATTTATTTAAGAGAGTAAATAGCTATTTTAAGGGAAATGTAACTGGTAAAACTGCTAAAATGGTTAGTGAAGTGGTGGATTTTACTTATATTACAACAACTACAGAGCAAGAAGCATTTATTTTAGAACTTAATTTGATTAAAGAATACAATCCTAAATATAATATTTTACTCAAAGATGATAAAAGTTACCCTTATATAGAATATATTAGTAAACCTTATCCAAAATTAAAAGTGGCAAGATATTTAAATATCAAAAAAAAGGATAAAAAAATGTTATTTGGGCCTTATCCTAATGCTTATGCAGCTAGGAAAATTGTAAGCTTAATTAATCGATTATATCCACTAAAAAAATGTGATGGTATGCCAAAAAAAGTTTGTTTATATTATCATATTGGTGAATGCTTGGGTTACTGCGAAAAAAATGTTAATCAGGAAAAGTTACAAATAATGGAAAATGAAATATTAGGATTTTTAAAAGGTGATGATAAAATATTAATAAATAAAATAATGGAAAAAATCAATGCTTTTAGTGAAAATTTAAATTTTGAGGCAGCTATAGAATTAAAAAAAGAATTACAATATATAAAGGTAATATTGGATAAACAAAGAGTTGAATTACATGACTATGTTAACAGAGACGTTATTAGTTATTATTTTGATGAAGGAATAATTTCTGTTCAAATATTATTTATAAGAAATGGCAAAATTATTGGTGGAAACAATGATAAATTTTATTTAATTAGTGATGTCTTTGATGAGGTAAATTCTTACATATTAAACTTTTATACTAAACATGAAATACCCAAAGAACTACTTTTAATGGATGGTTTAAATGCAGATGTTATTAGCAATATTTTAAATACTAAAGCATATATTCCTCAAAAAGGAAACAAGAAAAACTTAGTAGAAATGGCTAGTGTCAATGCTAAAATAAGTTTGGAACAAGAAGTAAAAATTATTAGAAACAATGAAAAAAGAAGTGTTTTGGCAAATGAAGAATTAAAAGATTTACTGAAGTTATCAGTATTAGATAGAATAGATTCATTTGATAATTCTAATCTTTTTGGCTCATTTGCAGTAAGTGGAATGGTTGTATTTAAAAATGGTAATCCTTGTAAAAAAGAATATCGTAAATATAAAGTAAGTATTGATAAAAATGATGATTATAATACTATGAAGGAAGTTATTTATAGAAGGTATTACAGAGCTTTAGTTGATAAACTAGAATTACCGGAATTGATTTTAGTTGATGGTGGAGAAAATCAAATAAGAGCTTGTAAAGAAGTTTTAAATTCTTTACATTTAAATATTAAGGTTTGCGGGTTAAAAAAAGATGAGCATCATAGAACAAGTGAACTTATTGATGGTGATACATTAGAAAAACTTGAAATAGCTAAAAATAGTAACTTATTTCATTATTTAACTCGTATTCAAGATGAGGTTCATAGATATACTATTAATTATCATAAAACTTTACGAGATAAAGGTAGTATAGCTAGTGTATTAGATAATATTGATGGTATAGGTAAAATTAGAAAAAAAGAGTTAATAAAAAAATATGGTAGTTTAAAAAAAATGAGTGAAGCATCTGTTAAAGAATTACAAGAAATTATTCCAGAGCAGGTAGCAATAAATTTAATTAAATATTTGAAAGAAAGGAATGAAGCCCATTGATTAGGTTAAATAAAAATCCTAATATCAAAATTAATTCAGAAATTAATTATTATTTTAATCCCGATTTTGTTTATATTCCCATAAATTCTCAAATATTAGTAAAACAAAATGAATCTATTACTAAAGGTCAATTTGTAACATCCAATTTAGAATCACCAATTTCTGGTGTTGCAATGGGAATTAAAAATATGCAAATAGAAAAAAATATGCAAAAATGTTTAGTAATAGCAAATGACTATAAAGAAATATCTAAAAATAAAAAAATAAAAATGCGGCAAATTACTATAGATAAAATTATCAAAATATTAACTGAGAATCATGAAGAAAAATTATTGAAAAAATTTAAAAATCAAAATAGGTTTGATAGAATTATTATTAGTGCTATTAATGATGAACCCTATGTTTACAATAATATATTTATATTGAAAGAAAATATTTCTGATTTATTGATGATAATTGATCATCTTAGTTTAATTTATAAAAGTGATAATAATTATTTAATAATAAAAAATAATGAGGCAAACATTATAAATGAATGTCTTAATGTAATTGGTACATATCCAAATATAAAGTTAACATTAGTAAATGATGAATATTTGTTAGGAAAAGAAGAATTCATTGTTAAAAAACTGAAAGTTGAAAATTCTAAAAATTTATATTTGGAAGTTGAGGATTTAAATATTTTAGCAAATTATTTGTTGGGTAAGGACAATTCTACTAAATTAATAACAATTTCCGGTGATGCTATTTTAGAAAATAAAACAATTTTAACTAAAAAAAATGTAATGCTTTTAGATATTATAAAAAAATATATTAAAATTATTGAAAAACAATATATAGTAATTATTAATGGGCTTATGTGTGGGTATGAAATTGTAACAATGGATAAATTTATCGTTACAAATAACATAAATTCAATTAATATAATAAAACCACCGATTTATAAAACTACCGAATGCATAAATTGTGGTAAATGTATCGAAATTTGTCCGAAAAAAGTAAATCCTATTAATTTACAAAACGTAAAAAATTGTATAAATTGTGGACTATGCTCTTATATTTGTCCTTGTTTTATCAATTTAAAAAAACGTTTAGAAAAGGGTAAAAATTATGAATAATATTTATTTTCACAATCAAGATACTTTAAAAAAAATAGTTATTAAATATTTATTGGGATTAATCCCTTTAATTATATATGGTTTTTATAAAAATGGCATATTGCTGTACTTAGATAATTTAATATCATTTACTAATTTGTTTACTATTTTTTATTTATTAATTATTGGTATAGTATTACTATTAATAGTTAATTATATATTTAAGAAAGACACATTTTGGAATATGGATTTAATATTAGTGATTATTGTATCAATGTTTATGCCTTCAAGAATTAATTTAATTATATATACTATATTTTTATTTTTATCGTTAATTATTATTAATTTAATATCTAAAAAAATCAAATATAATAAAATATCATTAGTTGTTTTATTGATTCTTTTAGGTTTAATCTTATTTAATAAATTAAATTATATGAATTTAGCTGAAGAAATGGAGATTTATGCATTAAATTTTTTTGATTTAATATGTGGTAGAAGTGTTGGTGGTATTGCTACATCTAATATTGTATTGGGAATAATTTGTTTATTTTATTTTGCATTTTTTAATAATTATAAAAAAATAATTGCCTTTAGCAGTTTAGTAGCATTTGTAATCTGTACTTTAATTATAAAAAATTTTGATATATATGCAATTTTAACTAGTAATGCAATATTAGCTTTAATTTTAATTGCTCCAGAAAGTATCAATACCCCAATAAATCTAAAACAAATGGTAATTTATGGTATTGGATTAGGAATATTAGTAAGTATTTTTACTAATTTTGTTTCAATGCAAATTGGCTGTTTTTTGGCTATATTTATTTGGAGCATTTTAATGGATGTACTTGTCAATTTATTAGAAAAATGATAAAATAATTGCGATTTTGAAAAATACATCATTAAAAAAAGGAAATAGCATAATAAATGGTAATAATTATATATAGAAGGGATTTTTTATGAGCTATATTAAAGATACTGAGATAAATGCTATTCGTGAACAAGCGGATATAGTAGATATATTAGCAGATTATATTCATTTAGAGCAAAAAGGGAAAAATTTTTGGGCAAAATGTCCTTTTCATGGAAGTGGTAATGAAAGAACTCCTAGTTTTGCGGTTTCACGGGATCGCCAAACTTATTATTGTTTTTCATGTAAAAAATATGGTAATGTGTTTTCATTTATTATGGAATATGAAAACGTTGGTTATATAGAAGCTATAAAAATGGTGGCTGATAAAGTGGGATATAAATTAAATACAATTGAATTTGGCCCTCAAATAACAGCTAACAAAGATTTATATGATATTATGTCATTTGCAGAAAAATATTATCTTAATAATATATTTACTGAATCAGGAATAAAAGCCCGTAAATATTTAGAAGATAGGGGTATTAACGAAAAAATAATTAGAGAATTTAGTTTGGGACTTGCCCCAATTGGAAAAAATACATTAAATAAATTATTAGTAAAAAAAGGATATAATGATAAACAATTAGATGAAGTTGGATTATTAAACAAGATTGGTATTGACACTTACGATACTTTTACTGATCGCATAATGATTCCAATTAATGATTTAAAAGGGCAAGTTGTTGGATTTACAGGACGAATATTTAATGGTGAAGAAAATACTGCTAAATATATGAATTCAAAAGAAACAGTAATTTTTAAAAAAAGTAATATATTATTTAACTACTATAATGCTAAAAATGCTATTCGTGATGAAAAAAAAGTTATAGTTGTTGAAGGAAATATGGATGCTATTAAATTAAGTGCCAGTGGTATTAAAAATGTTGTGGCTTTAATGGGAGTGGTTTTATCTAAATTTCAAATTGAAGTATTGGCAAAACTAAAAGTTCCCATAATATTAATGTTAGATAATGACTCCGCAGGATTAAATGCTACTTTAAAAAACGGGGAATTATTGGAAAAAGAAAATTTGAATGTATGCGTGGTAAGGCTTAATGATGTTAAAGATCCCGATGAATATATTCGATTTAAAGGTGTTGATGCTTTAAAAGATAATATAAAGCATGCTCAAAAATTTATTGATTTTAAATTAAAATATTATAAAGAAGGAAAAAATTTAGATAATGTAGAAGATTTAAGACAATATGTAAAGGAAGTTTTAAATAGTTTAAATAATACTGATGACTTGACAAAAAGCATAATTATATCTAAAATAAGCAAGGATTATGCAATTGATATTCATGTATTGCAAGAAGAAGTAAATAAAGGGAAAGAGATTATTAAGGAAAAGAAAATAATTAAAGAAGAAAAATCTGTTCCCAAGTTTACTAAATATCATATAGCAGCAAGTAAAATTTTATATCATATGATGCATGATAAAAAATATATTACTATTTATAAAAATAAACTAGGATATTTTAAAGAAAAAATAGAAAGGATAGTTGCAAGTGAAATAGTATTTTATAGTAATGAGCATAATAATATTAATATAGCAGATTTTATTAGCTATTTAATCCCTCAAGAGGAATTAAATAAATATGTTAATCAAATAATAAGTGAAAACATTAATTCTGTAGTTAGTGAATCAGAATTTAATAATTGTATAAATGTTATACTTAAATTATTAAAAAAAGATGAAATAAAATTATTAAAAGAAAAAATTAAAAATGAGATGGATATAAATAAAAAGGTTGAGTTAATAGCAAAATTGACTGAAATTAAAAAGGAAGTGTGAAATATGAATGAAATTAAAACATTAGAAGAAAGGGAAAATAATTTAATTGCATTAGGAAAAAAGAAAGGTTTTATAACCTATGAAGAATTAGCAGAAGAATTAAAAGGTTTGGACATCGACAATGATGATTTAGATAATTTGTATACAAAACTAGTTGAAAATGAAATTACAGTTGTCTCTGAGGATGAAGTTGATAATAGCGGCGGAGTTGCTAGAATTAAGCCTAAAGAAGAAAGTGAAAATATTATTTTAAATGATGAAGATATTACAAAAGATATAAATATAAATGATCCAGTACGTATGTATCTAAAAGAAATAGGTAGAATATCACTACTTTCTGGAACTGAAGAAATGGAAATATCTCAAAGGGTAGCTAATGGTGATGAAGATGCTAAAAGAATATTAGCAGAATCTAATTTGCGTTTAGTAGTAAGTATTGCTAAAAGATATGTTGGTAGAGGACTATTATTTTTGGATTTAATTCAAGAAGGTAATATTGGGCTGATGAAAGCTGTAGAAAAATTTGATTATGACAAAGGTTATAAATTTTCTACGTATGCTACATGGTGGATTAGACAAGCTATTACAAGAGCATTGGCTGATCAAGCACGAACTATTAGAGTTCCAGTACACATGGTAGAAACTATTAATAAGATGTCAAGAATTCAAAGACAATTGACATTAGAATTGAATAGAGAACCAACTGAGGAAGAAATTGCCAAAAAAATGGGAGTTGGAGTTGAAAAGGTAAGAGAAGTTTTAAAAATTAGTCAAGAACCAGTTTCTTTAGAAACACCAATTGGTGAAGAAGAAGATTCTCATTTAGGAGACTTTTTAAAAGATGAATCTAGTTTATCACCTGAAGAATATACAGAAAATGAAATATTAAAAGAAGAAATAAAGGAAGTATTAATGTCCCTTCAAGCAAGAGAGCAAGAAGTTTTAGAATTGCGTTTTGGATTAATTGATGGAACTTGTCATACTTTAGAAGAAGTAGGTAAAAAGTTTAATGTAACAAGGGAAAGAATTAGACAAATAGAAGCTAAAGCATTAAGAAAATTACGTCATCCATCTCGTGCAAAAAAATTAAGAGACTTTTTGGAAGAATAAATGATAAGTATTAGGTTAAAGACAATAGCATCATTAATTGATTATAATAGTAGTGTTATTGACATTGGTACAGATCATGCATATTTGCCAATTTATTTGTACTTACATAATATTACTAAAAATATTACTGCAACAGATGTTTCTTCTAATGTTTTAAAAATAAGTTTAAAAAATTTACAAAAATTTAATCTAGAAAATAAAATAAAATTAATTAAATCTGATGGATTTAAGAATATTATACAAAGATATGATATAGCAGTTGTAGCAGGAATGGGAACTTATAATATAATAAAAATATTGAATAAATCTGATATTCCTAACACATTGATACTTCAAAGTAATAATAATCATTATTTATTAAGATTACATTTAAATAGTTTGGGATATAAAATAGAAAAAGAAATTGCTATATATGAGGATAATCATTACTATATAATTATTAAATATGTTAAAGAAAGCGAAGTTTTAACTACAGAAGAATTATTGTTTGGTAAATCTAATAATTTAAAATATTATCTATATTTAAAAAATAAGTATCAAATATTATATGAACGAGCAAAAGATCAAAAATTTTTAGATTATATTAGTATACTCAATAAAATTATTGAAAAAATACCGGAGTAGATTGGATAGTAATACTACTATTCTTTTTTTGATTAAAATTGCTTTCTTCATTATTTTGATTTATAGTTTTTTGAATTGGAACATTATTATTACTGGAATGATTAAATTCTTTTAACATATGTAATATTTTACGGGCATTTCCAACCATAGGTTTAACTTGTTGATAAAGTGGAATAACTTGATTAGCAATACTTAAGCCTTTGGAAATGCCATTCAATACTTTTCCAATTGATAAGCTATTACTTATAGTATTTACACCAAACATGATAATCACCTATTAAATTATATGAAAAATAAAAAATAAATGTTAAAATAATTTTCTAAATCAATTGTAATAATTAAATAAATTTGGTATACTAAATTAAGAGTAAAGGATGATATTAATGCAAGAAACTGTAAAAGAAAATCCTAGTAAAAATAATTTAATCGAAATTTTAAAAACACCATTTACTATTTTATATAATATTCTTGTATATGCTGGTATTGGAATTAAAGCAACTTTTTTTGATTTGTGGGTTAATTTATATAATAGTGCAAGTTATCAAGTAGATAAAACTTATCGATACACAAAACAACAATTTATGGAAGAAGAAGATAAAATATATGAAATGACGAAGAAAAAGCCTAAAAAGGAAAAAATATATAAATATAGTGCTAAAACTTTGGCAAAATTAGAGGAAGAAAAAAAAGAATTATTAATAGATTTACAAACTTCCGGAGCAACACGGAGTAAAACCCCTCATACTTATTATTATAAAGTAAAGGATGCCAGTGGTAAAATAATAACTGGAACAATGAATGGACTTAGTAAATTGGATATCAATTCATATTTATTAAATGAAGGATATGAAATTTATATGATTAAAACATCTCCTTTTATTGATTTTATTTATAAAGAAACAAGCTTTGGTGGCAAGAAAATGTCAACTAAAGATTTAATATTTTGGTTAACACAATTGTCCACTTATATAAAGGCAGGATTAACTTTAAATGAAGCTATAAAAATCTTAAATACTCAAATGAAAGGTAGTAAAGCTCGAAGTACAGCTTTTAAAGCTATTTCTTATGAACTTACGTTAGGAGAATCTTTTTCTAGTGCTTTAGAAAAACAAGGGGATATGTTTCCAGCTTTATTGATTAACATGATTAAGGCGGCAGAGGCTAGCGGTACATTAATCGAAACTTTAGATGATATGGCCAATTATTATACTGAAATTAATGAAACTCATAAACAAATGATAAGTGCAATGACATATCCTACCATAATTACAATTTTTTCAATTGGAGTAATTGTATTTATTTTAATATATGTTGTTCCTAAATTTACAGAAATATATGAAGCTAATGATGCTAAAATTACTGGTATAACTAAAATTGTATTAGATGTTAGTAATTTTATAACGGAGCAATATATGGCAATAATTGCAGTGATTTTTGTAATTGTATTTATTATAATTATCTTATATAAAAGCGTTAAAGCATTTAAAACAAGTATGCAAATAATATTAATGCATATTCCTATCGTAAAAAACGTAATTATTTATAATGAATTAACAATTTTTTCTAAAACATTTGCTTCATTATTGAGAAATAATGTGTTTATAACTGAAAGTATGGATATTTTAAGTAAGATAACAAATAATGAAGTATATAAGGCAATATTGTATAAAACTATTAATAATATTGTCAAAGGTGAAAAGATTTCTGAAGCTTTTAAAGATCATTGGGCAATACCTGACGTTGCTTATTATATGATAGTTACGGGCGAATCTACTGGTGATTTAGCTAATATGATGCAAAAAGTTAGCGAATACTATCAATTACTGCATAAAAATATTATAAATAATTTAAAAGCTTTTATTGAACCAATAATGATTTCTTGTCTATCTATTCTTGTCGGTTTAATTATTATTGCAGTAATAGTACCATTATTTGGTATGTATGACCAAATATCTTAGAAGGGATTTGTTATGGCAGTATTATTATTTATTATTGGAATTATATTTGGATCGTTTTTTCTTGTAGTAGGCACTAGACTTCCAAAAGGCGAAGATGCCTTTTTTTCTAGAAGTAAATGTGACTACTGTAACCATAAGTTGAAATGGTACAATTTAATACCTATACTTTCATATTTGTTTCAATTAGGAAGATGTAGTTATTGCAATAAAAAGATTAATCTAGAATATATAATTGTTGAATTAATAACGGGAATACTATTTGTACTATGTTATATATATTTTCCTATTGGTTATAATTTTTATGTTTCTTTAATAATATGTTCTTTATTAATGATTATTTTTATTAGTGATTTCAAATATATGATTATTTTAGATTCACCATTAGTTATTTCTAGTATATTAATTATAATATTGAAGATAATATATCGAGGTTTTAATGAAACTTTAATAAGTGTTATTTCAGGAATTGCTTTATTTTTTGTTATGTTATTAATATTTGATATTGGCAAATTAATATTTAAAAAAGAAACTCTAGGTGGGGGTGATATAAAATTAGCATTTGTAATGGGACTTACATTAAACTTTTATTTAGGATTAGTTGCTATAGTTTTGTCAACATTTTTGGCTTTACCATATGCAATTGCATCTTTGGAAATAAAAAAAAGTAATGCATTTCCATATGGACCATTTTTATGTGGGGCATTATTTTTAGTTTTTTTCCATTACGATAAATTTATTAATTTGCTAAATTTTTTATTTTAAAAAATCCAATCATGAGTTTGGATTTTTTTATACTATATATACAATTATACTTGCTGCTACACTGCCTAAAATTAATATTAACATTATCCAGACTACAAGTTTTTGTACTTTTTTATTCATTTTATTAATCCCTTCTTTCTAATTATTAATAATTTATCATATTTATATAAAATTTTCAATATACTTTAATGGTGATATAGTATGTGGACAAGCAATGGAAAAAAACTTTATTTATTTTTAGGAATAATATTTATTGTTGGTATAATAGCAGGAATTTTTTTCTTGTTTTATTTAGATGAAGCTAGTAAAGAGATAATATTTTTAAATATTAACGATTGGATTCAGGGCTTAGAAAAAAATCATATAAATAATATTGTTAATCATCTAATTATTTTATCTAGTTTGTTTATCACTAGTTTATTTTTGATTGGCTTACCATTTGTATTATTTTTTATTTTCTATAATGGATTTAGCATGGGATTTATAATTTCATCTTTAATTAATATTTTAGGAGTTAAAGGATTATTATATGGCATTATATATATTTTAATATCAAAAGGTGTATATATATTTTTCTTAAGCATTTTTGTAGTAACATTAATTAAAATTATATTTATAGTGGTTTTTAAATTATTAAAAGGAATTAAGATTAATAAAGATTTATTAATCTTATTAGTGAAGAAAGCATTAATTTGCATAGCAATAATATTAATATACGATATTATTTTATATTTTTTTGGAACTAAATTAATAAACATCTTTAATTTTTTATTAAATTAATGTATACTATAAACGTGATATTATGGAAAAAGTTATAGTTGGCGTTAGTGGAGGAGTAGATTCTGCAGTTGCTCTTTTGCTACTAAAAAATCAGGGTTATGATGTGGAAGGATTATTCATGAGAAATTGGGATAGTAATATTAGTAATGATATTTTAGGTAATCCTAATGATTTAAATGATATATGTCCACAAGAAAAAGATTATAATGATGCTTTAGAATTATGTAATAAACTTAATATAAAATTGCATCGAATAGATTTTATTAAAGAATATTGGGATTATGTGTTTACATATTTTTTAGATGAATTAAAAAAAGGAAGAACACCTAATCCAGATTTATTATGTAATAAATTTATAAAATTTGATTTATTTATTAAAGAAGCTAAAAAATTAGGAGCTGATTATGTTGCTACTGGTCATTATGCTAGAATTGTAAATGGCAAATTATTAAGAGCTGTTGATTTAAATAAGGATCAAACTTATTTTTTGGCTGATGTACCCGCTAAAAATTTTAGAAACGTTTTATTTCCTGTAGGAGATTATAAAAAAGATGAAATTCGTAAAATTGCTTTAGAGCATGGTTTAAATGTTGCTAAAAAAAAGGATTCTACAGGAATTTGCTTTATTGGAGAAAGAAACTATCAACAATTTATTGCTAATTATTTAAAACCTAATCCTGGTAATATTGTAAATGTTGCCAATAAACAAATAATTGGTAAACATACAGGATTAATGAATTATACTATAGGACAACGAAGAAATGTCGGTATTAGTGGTAATGCAGAAAGACACTATGTTTGTGGTAAGGATGTTAAAAATAATATTTTATATGTTGCTTTTGGTGAAGATAATAAATATTTATTATCAGATGCGTGTATAATAGAAAAAGTTAACTTTATTTCTGGCTTTAGGCCCACATTTTGTACTGCTAAATTTAGATATCGTGATCAAGACCACCCAGTTGAATTAAATTATTTAGATGATGGTAATATATTAGTTAAATATCCAGGTAAAGCAAAGTCTGTTACTCCTGGTCAAGCATGTGTACTATATTTAGGTGAAGAATGTTTGGGATGTGGTTTTATAAAAGAAGTTATGTTAAATAATACTAAATTATGGTATTTACAAAGCTAGACTTGATTTTGAGTGTTAAGTTATGTATAATAAAAATGTAAAGATTAAAGAAGGTAGTGAGGTTATGGATAGATTAAATGAATTATTACAAGAATTAGGATTAACAAAAGTTAAGCTTGCTAAATATTTAGGGGTATCACGACAAATGGTATATAATTATTTAGTTCTTGATAGTCTAGATAAATGGCCAAAAGAAAAAAAAGTTTTATTATTACAATTGTTAGATATTAAAGATAGTAGTGATAAATCAATCAATAATATTGTAGTTAACACACAATATTTGATGGAAGTAGAAAAAAGATTAAATAATGCCATTAAAACCAGTAATTGTATGGATTCTTGTGTTGATTTTAGTAATTTAACTAAAGAAAAGCGTACTTTATTAAACGATTTTATATTTTTATTAAAAGAAAAATTAGAAGATGATGAAAATGGTGGGGCTACTGCAATTCGTTATATGTACTATTTATTACAATCTATGGATAATATTCCCGAAATAAAATATTTTTTAGGATACATGGCTAAATCAAACGGTTTTATCAAACCTGAAGATTATGCTTTTAATGAAGAAAAACAATTTATTTTTGAAAGTATATTATATACGGCTTTAACCCTATATACTAGTGGTGGTGCTAGTAAAAGTCGAGTTGCAGAACATCATCAAAAGTTTATACAAGAAATAGAGCAAAAAAAAGAAGAAAAACTTAGTAGGACTCAAGAATTAACAACAGTTAGAATACAGGCATTAAGGGAATTAGGATATAATTCAATAAATAATAATAATGCTGCTGAAGTGTTTGAAAAAATAGCAGAAATAGAATCTAGAAAAGTTTAAAGGTGTTAATCTATGAAAAAAATGGCAAACAATAGGAAAAAAATTAGAATAATTTTAGGAATAATTATTTTATTATTAATTATAGTTTTTATATTATTTACAATAAAACAAAATAAATTAAATGTTAGTAGCAAATTAACAGAAGAATTATATAGCTATGTTGGAGGTAGTAAGTTAGAAGTTTGTAATGGTCTTAGCAATTATGATGAAAAAGAAATAACATTTAATGATTTAGAAAATTCAGTAAGAATTTGTAATTCGTATGAGCTTTTAGATAACACCAAAAAAAGTATAATTACTTTGGATGAAAATAAAGATAATACTTGTAATTTAAGTGATAATATAGAATTTGCAACTGATAATTATGAAGATGATGTTTGTACTATTTCTAAAATATCAAGTGATATTATAAATGACCAATATCAAAAAATATATGGTAAAAGTATTGAAAATTATGAAAATTTTCAATATGATGCTACAACTATTTGTTATTATGAAGATGGTTATTATTATTGTGGTTTAGCTACAAGCTATACTATAACAATTGGAAGTGAACCACGTACATATAGAACCATTAAAGATATTCAAGAACAAGATAATAAAATAGTAATTTATGATTATTTTGTTAAGGTTGAAAATGATGAATGCTATACTTCTTATAACGACGAAACAAAGAATGACGATTGTACAAAACATTATGACTCAAATAAAAAAATAAATTATAGTTTTTTAAAAAAGTATGGAACTTTATTTAAACATACTTTTGAAAAAAATAAAGATGGTTATTATTGGATTAAGAGTGAGCCAGTCAAATAACAAATGTTATTGCATTTGTTATTTTTTTTGTAGAAAACCAATGACTTTTTATTAAATGAATGGTATAATAAATTTATATTTTAGAAGGTAGGCAAACTTATGAATGATGAGATAATTATTATAATACCATCCTATAATCCACCAGAAAATTTATTTGAAGGTTTATTGAATAAATTAAAGGATGGATTTAAAAATGTCTTAATTATTAATGATGGATCTAATGCAAAATATAATAATTTTTTTAAAAACGCAGAAAATAAATATAAATATAAAGTATTAAAAAATGATAATAATTTAGGGAAGGGCAGTGCAATAAAAAAAGGGTATAATTATGCTTTAGAAAATTACCCAAATGTTAAAGTATATGTTGTAATTGATTGTGATAACCAACATGATATTGATGATATGATTAAATGTTGTCAAAAATCAATAAAAAATCCAAATAGTCTAGTAATTGGAGCCAGAAATTTTGATTTAGAAAATGTTCCATTTAGAAATAAATGTGGCAATATTTTAACAAGAAATGTATTTAAATGGCTATTTAATTATCATTTAAATGATGTTCAAACTGGATTAAGAGCAATAAGTCCACAAGTAGCAAAAAAATTAGTTACCGTTGTAGGCAATCGTTATAATTATGAATTAAATTGCCTAATTTATTGTTGTGAAAATGGTATACCAATATATGAAGTGCCTATTAAAACAATTTATATTGGAAGTAATAAATATTCACATTTTAATCCCATCAAAGATTCTATAATAATTTATAAGGAGTTTGTAAACTATTATTTTAAATTTATTATACCTTATATAGTAAGTTTGATCATATTTTTGGTAATTTTTTATTGTTGGGATTCTACTAATGATTTATTCGCAATATGTTTTACTAATGCTATTTCTGGTTTTATTTTAATGATACTGCATTTTTTATTTAATTATAAAAATATATATAAACATGGTAGAGTAGGAGATAATATAATTTATATTCTTAGAAAAGTATTAAAAATAATTATAGCTGGTATTTTAATATATATTTTATATAATATTTTAAATATTAATCTTTTATTTAGCAAACTTATAATAGATTCAATTTTAACTTTTATTATGTGGTCACTCTTTCAAAAGTTAATGTCAAAAAAAAATTAGCTTCCCCTACTTTTATTTAATAATAGGGGAATGCCTACTATATTAAATTCATGTATATATAAACCTTATTATATATATTAAATAAGGTTATAATTATATAAAACAAAATAATAAGTATTAATATTTAAATAATAAAAATAATAAATTATTATGCAAAATTTATGCAAATTAAATGTAAAAAATAAAAAGCAAAATACAATATTATTATAGCAATTTAATAAATATTAATTTGAAATTTTAAAATACTTTAAATTCAAGAAAATTTAGGATTTTTAACAATATTTATTTAATGAAATAATATATATTATGTTAACTAAATCGTTGTTTTAAAAAAATCACTTTTATAACTAAAGTGATTTTTTATTTTTCTATAAAGATTTTTCTAGTTATAAAATTATATATCATAACTACTATTGTAGATATTATCTTACAAATCATATAGTATATATTTAGTAATTCAGTACCCAAAAACATAACTAATTGGTTGATGCCCAATCCAATAACACTTAAAATGACAAATAACAAAACTTCTTTATATGTTTGCTTTTTTTTAACATCAAAAACCCATATGACACTTAATATGTAATTGAACGCTAAAGATACTATAAATGATATAATTGATGAAATTAAATAATGAATATTACAAAACTCTGTTAATATAAATAACAATCCTGCATCAATTAAAAATGCTAATCCCCCTACTACACCAAATTTAAATATTTGATAAAAAAGTTTATTTTTAATTATTTTTTTTATCATTTTCATTTCTCACATTTAAATATAATTCATATAGTTGTTTATGTTTTTTAACTATAACTTCTAATATGATTCCTGTTATCCATAAAAGTAAGCTAATAACTAAAAATATTGAAGATACAATTAAAGATGGAAATTTTGGAACTAGCCCAGTATTAAAATATTCAATTACTACAGGTACTCCTAGTATTAATGACAATATTAATAGTATTAAAGCAAAAATGCCAAAGAAATAAAATGGTTTATATTCTTTAAATAAAGTTGCTATCATTTTCAAAACTTTAAATCCGTCACTATAAGTATTTAATTTAGAAACACTTCCTTTCGGACGATCACGATAATCGACAGGAATTTCCATTAATTTAAAATTTTTATCTACAGCATGGATCGTCATTTCTGTTTCTATTTCAAATCCTTTAGATAAAACTGGAAAACCTTTAACAAACTCTTTACTAAAAGCTCTATATCCAGTCATTATATCCTTTATTTTATTTTTAAATAATACATTAATTAAAAAACGAACTATTTTATTACCAAAATTGTGAAATAACCTTTTATTTTCTGTAAAATAAGTACTTGATAATCTATCTCCTATAACCATATCTGCTCTACCACTTAAAACCAAATCGCACATTGTTTTCGCGTTTTCCGCAGGATATGTATCATCGCCATCAATCATTAAATAACAATCAGCTTCAATTTCTCTAAACATAGTTCGAATGACATTTCCTTTGCCTTGACGATATTCATATTTAACAATTGCTCCAGCTTTTTTGGCAATTTCATCTGTTTTATCAGTAGAATTATTATCATAAACATAAATATCTGCAGTTGGCAGTTCCTTTTTATAATCTTTTATTACTTTTTCAATTGTTTGAGCTTCATTATAACATGGTATTAAAACAGCTATTTTTTTATTTTTCATTTTACTACTACACCTCTTCTTTTATTATACCTAAAGTTTAATAAAAAGCAATTAGTTATCATCTTTTTTTTCTAAAAAATTCGATATAATAAACGGCATTGCAAATATAAACGGTAAAGCATATCTAAAGTATGTATTAGCTGGGCCAACTACACAAACTAAAATTAACACTAAAGTTGGCAAAAGTATTAATATTTTTTTGTAATTTTTTTTATAGAATGTATATGCCAATAAAGTAAATATTATCCAAACATTAAAAGCAATATTAGAAATGAAACCAATAATAGGTATGTACGGAAATTCTACAGCAAAACCTGATAATATATTTCTCATCGTTTTTAAAGAATTATAATGATAATTAAATCCATCTTCAGTTATTCTATCATCAAATTTATAATAGACATACCAATTTGTTTTTTCTGGATAAAAGAAACCATAAACATTATTCATTGTAGCTTCAATATAGGTACCAGGATGTTTCAATAAACCTTTAAACCAAACGTTAAAATATTTTAACAATTCCTCATTTGTAGTATATTTATTGTACGCGTTCTTTACTGGATCAGCAAGTTCTGGATCATAACGCTCCGCAATATCATCGTATCCTAACACATAATTTATTATTTTTATATCTTCCTTACTTAAATCTTCACTATGATATTTGACATATCTAGCAGTCTGTTGAAAAGGTACTGATAACATTTCTCTAATACTTCCCGGAGTAATTTTAAAATATGGTAATAATATATTATTAAAAAAACTATTAAAACTAATTACTACAAAAAATACTAATAACAACTCTTTCCATTTCTTTTTGACAACAAATAATAAAAATGGAAATGATAAGATTATTACATGAATACCATTATTTCTAAAAAGACATATTAAAATTAATAACATTATAATTAATAAATAATTCCACCATTTATAGTTTTTTCCTTCAGTGCTAATCAAATTATGAATACATATTATATATAGAATTATAAATGCACCAAATAAAACATCTTTAACCCCACTCATAGCGTATAAAGGAAACATCGGTACTAGTGCATAAATAAATAATGTAATAATTAAATATTTATGATTTATTTTCATTTTATTCATATAGTATATTGTAAAAGCTAATACCGTTGATAAAATAATAATCTGAATTAAGCTATATATAAATAAGCCTAAATTGTCATTGCCAATTAATGTTCCTAATTTTAAACAGGAACCTAATAAAATAGTATGTGTTACAGGGTGATGATTTGTCATTACTACATTTTCATCTAACAATACACTATAATCGGCATATTTAGTTCTAATACCAAAAAATTGTTTTATTTGAAAACTTGGATCAGGTGATAAAATAATTGGGTAAAAGGAAATTATGTAGGGTAACCAACAAATAATAATAAAAATTAAACTAAATAAAAATGGATGTTTTTTAAATTTAGTGATAAATTTATTAGTATTATTTTTATTAAATTTAAAGGTATCTAAAAATTTAAAAATATAACCAATTATTACATTAAATAGATAAAAATAACCTAAATACATAATAACTGATATTCCCAAAAAACCAATATTTTTAAAGATTAATAAACAGCTATCCACTTTCATAAAACTATAGCCAAAAATCATAAAAAATGCTAGTAGCATGCTTAAAATACAAATTGATTTATTATGATTAACTTTTTTATTTTTATAAAATTTAAAAAGTAAATATATTAATAATGTACTTGCCAAAAAACCTAGTTTAAATAAATTTTTAAATTCTCCTAGATATAAATTATAAATATCAAAGTTTAAGCTTATAAATGTGCATAAAACTAAAAAAAACAATTTAAATTTTTTCATTTAATCACCTACAATTAAATTATATCAAAAAAATACATTATTTTAAAATAATAATGTATTTATTATAATTAATATTATTCCACTTATAAATCCTATAATTAAAGCTTTATTTTCATTGTATTTTAATGCCTTTGGAAATAATTCTTGTATGGACAATGTGATCATTAAACCCGCAACAATTATTAATATAATACTAATCATCATTTCTGACATAAAATCTTTTAAAAAAACAAAAGCTAAAATTGCCCCTATCGGTTCTGCCATTCCTGATATAAATGCATTTTTAAAAGCTAATTTTTTATTTCCTGTGGAATAATATATTGGTATTGCAATACTAATTCCTTCTGGTATATTATGAAGCATAATCGCAATACTAAGTTTTATTCCTAAATTAATATCCTGATAACTACTTAAAAATGTAGCAATACCTTCTGGTAAATTGTGAAAAATTAAGACAATCATATTTAAAATTCCAAGCCGGTATAAATCTTCTTTTTGGCTTTCTTTTTTTATTAACATGCTTAAAGTTGTTATAAAAATATAACTAATTATAAAAGCTACTATTAATAATATTATTGATTTTGATATCCCATAAACATTAAAATATTGAAAAAATGATTCAGGAATTAAATCTAAAATGCTTATTCCTATCATAATAGCTATTGAAAAAGATAAACAAAATGTAATAAATTTATTGTAATTCTTTTTTTTTATTTTAAAAAAAGTTAAAAAAGCCCCAATAAGTGTTGAAAGGCCAGCTATACTAGAAATTAAAAGAGGAACTAAAGAAACCATAATCCTCACCTATTTTAATAATATTAACTATTAAGTTATTTTATGTTTCTCAATTCCTGTAAATATTCCCTATAAATAGAATAATCTTTATTTAAATAAAGACAATAATTAATTTTACCTATTAAAGAATTTATATATTTCTTTTTATTCATAATTTTTTTCTTTTTTAAATGACTATCTATTCCATATTTTTTTATATAATACATTTCTTGCCGAATTTTATGACGATATTCTTTTTTAGCATTGATTTTTTTATTAACAACAATTCCTGTTACTATTTGACACTTATTTGAATATACTATATGTATTTTTTTGTAGTTTAATTTTAAATGAATTTTCTGTAATTCTTGCTTTACAATTTTAATAATAGCTGAAGTATTAAAATCCCCAGAGAATGTTAAGTCATCGCAATATCTTGTATAATTAATATTGTTAATTGAGCAAAACTTTCCAATAACCCAATCAAAATTTCGTAAAATTATATTTGATATATATGGTGAACTTGGTGCACCTTGCGGTAATTTATTATGGTAAGTTGTTAGTTTTGTTAACAAAATACCAATAGATTTAGGATATAATTCTTCTCTAAAACAACTTTTATATATTTGCCAAAATGTAATATTGTCAAAAAAATCTTTTATATCCAATTTTAAAATTTTCTTTTGATTTACATGAATAAGTGCATTGTCTTTTAAACTAATTCCTTTTTTATAAGCAGTAGCATATGGAGAAATCCTTTTTTCTATTAAGACATTGTGCAGAATATTTCTTTGAATATTTTTTAACAAAGGACTAGGTTCATAAACATTTCTAGGTTTTCCATTTTTTTTATAAATTGTTGTTTCTATATAATGATTTTCTATATTATTACTAAGATAATATAAAATTTGTTTTAATTTTTTTATATCTTTAGTTTTTAGCAAATTAAAAGAAAGTAAGAATTCGTCATATGCCTGTATTGGTAAATGTTGCCACATAATTCTTACCTCCCTTTAGAGCAATATACTAAATATTGTAAATATGAAAATGTACCAAAGCGTAGCTTATACGTATTACGTATGGCAGTACATTGCAATATTTATATGGAATTGATTAATAATTACTTATCTTTAGCGACTCGCTAAAGTTTTTAAATATACCCTATATTGCTCAGTCATATTATATCAAAATTTTATAGTAAAATAAATCTTATTTTTTACAGAATTCAATTAAAGATTGAAATATCTTTAGGGAATTTTCATCATTTAAATCTTCTGGATGCCATTGTAATCCCAAAATAAATTTTTTATTAGGTATATGAATCGCTTCTATTATATCATCGTGGCTTTTGGCATCGATATTAAAAAATGATTCTACAATTACTGTGCTCATATGCCTACTATTCACACATATTTTTGTTTTGCCTAAAATATGAAATAATAATCCTTCTCCGATTATTATTTCATGTACATAATCATTATCTAAAACATTATGATTAATATTACTATTAATTTTAATAGTTTTATCACTTTGAATACTACCACAAAAGTTATTCATATTAGCAATAGCTTGCATGCCAGCGCATATACCAAGTAAAGGAACATCATTTTCTACGGCATATTTTATAATTATTTCATCATTTAGATTCCAAGTATTGCCACCAGGAATAATAAAACCATTACATATTTTTAAAATATTTAATAAATTTTTATAAGCAGTAGAAAAATCATCAGAATTTAAAGGAATTAATAATGGAATACCACCGCTACTAACTACTTTATTAATAATACTTTTATTTACTTTAACTATTTCTCTTTCGTTATATAAATCTGTTCTAGTTGTAATACCAATTATAGGTTTATTCATAAAATTTGTCCTTTCTAATTATTTCCAATTAAATATATGATTAATTTGATAAAAACGTTTCATAATAATAGTGGGAGGTAACAATATAATGAGTAAATCAAAAAGTTCTGCTAGAAGTAATTCAAAAAACAATTGCAAAGCTTCTAGTTCAAGTAGTGCCAAAAGTAACTCTAAAGCACGAAACAATGCTCGTAACGAAAGTTGCAATTAAATTTAATCAATTCCATTTTCTTTATGAGCTCGAGGATGATGTTGATAATCGTCCTCGATTTTTTTATTACTTAAATGAGAATATATTTCGGTAGTAACTAAATTTTCATGTCCTAGCAGTTCCTGAATAATCCGTAAATCTGCACCATTATTTAATAAATAGGTAGCAAAAGAATGTCTTAGTGTATGGGGAGATACATTTTTATTAATCCCAGCTTCTTGAGTAATCTTTTTTAAGATTTTAAAAAAGCCTTGTCTACTTATTTTTTTCCCATCTTTATTAATAAAAACATAATTACTATTTTGGGTTTTTAAAATAAATTTTCGATATTCCTCAATATAAAGTTTAAGATAGTTTAAGGCTGTATTGCCAATTGGAATTATTCGATCTTTTTTTCCTTTACCTAAAACTCTAATTACACATTCATCATAATCTATTTGATTTAACTCTAAGTTAATTAATTCACTAATTCTGGCTCCTGTTGCAAACAATACTTCTAGCATTGCTTTATTACGATAATCAATAGGTTTTATTAAACGTATATCAAGTAATTTATTAATTACTTCAATCGTTAAATAATTAGGTAGTTTTTTTTCTATTTTAGGAGCCTTTAAATTATCACAAGGATTGCAATTTACTTTATTATTATATACCATATAATTGTAAAATGAATTATAAACAGACAAATAATGAGCTTTAGTTTTAGCGCTTACATTTATTTGTTTTAAAAAATTTCTTATATCATCAGCAGACACATCTAAAATACTTTTATTATAGGTTTCTTTTAATAATTTTAAATTTTCACCATAAGAATCAATGGTATTATTAGAAACTCTTCTTTCATATTTCAAATATTCTAAATAATCAATAATACTTGCATCATTTATATGTTCCATTATATTTTTCATACAAACATTATACCGCTTTTATATAGTTTATGCTATAATATTTACGTGATATTATGAAAATTTTAGCAGATAAAATTCGTCCTCAAAAATTATCGGATGTTATAGGACAAACACATTTAATTGGTAATGGTAAGATTTTAACTAATCTTATTAATAACCACAAGATATTTTCAATGATTTTTTATGGTAAACCAGGAATTGGTAAAACTAGTATAGCCAATGCAATAGTAAATGAACTAAACGTTAAATATAAATTTATGAATGCCACTATTAATAATAAAAATGATTTTGACATTGCTATTGAAGAAGCCAAAATTAATGGAGATATGGTGTTAATAGTAGATGAAATACATCGTATGAATAAAGATAAACAAGATTTATTATTACCATATATAGAAAATGGGACGATTATTTTAATTGGTTTAACAACATCAAATCCCTATCATAAAATTAACCCTGCTATCAGAAGTAGATGTCAAATATTTGAACTTCATGAATTAACCACTGATGATATAGTTTCAGGTTTAAAAAAAGCTAGCAATTATTTAGAAAATATTGAAATATGTGATGAAGTTTTTGATTATATAGCTAATTTAGCTAGTGGAGATTTACGCTTTGCTATAAATTTATTAGAAATGGCTTATTATTCTTCTAGCGATAATCAAATTAATTTAGAGTTAATTAAAAGTATTAATTCAAAACCAGTTTTTTTTCACGATAAAGATGCAGATGGTCATTATGATGTTTTAAGTGCGTTGCAAAAATCAATTAGAGGAAGTGATGTAGATGCTTCCATACACTATTTAGCTAGACTAATAGAAGCAGAAGATTTAGATAGTATTTATAGAAGGTTATCTGTTATAGCATATGAAGATATTGGAATGGCTAATCCCGGAATTGGTCCTAAAGTTATGGCAGCTATAAGTGCTGCAGAATTAGTTGGTTTACCAGAAGCACGAATTCCTTTGGGACAAATAGTTGTAGAAATGGCTTTATCTCCCAAAAGTAATAGTTCGCATCTAGCTTTAGATGAAGCATTAAATGATATTAGAAAAGGATCTACTGGTAACGTTCCAAGCCACATTAAAACTTCAAGCAAGGAATATCTTTATCCGCATAATTATCCTAATTCTTGGGTTAAACAAGATTATTTACCTAATAATCTTTTAGGCCGACAATATTATAAACCTAAGAACAATAAAGTTGAATTAAATTTAAATAAGTTGCATGAGGAGATGAAAAAATGAAAATAAGTGTTATTGGTACCGGAGCATATGGATTAGCTATAAGCCATTCGTTAGCAAAAAAAAATAACCAAATTTCTATGTGGACAGAAAATGAAAATTTGGTTTCTGAGTTTCAAAAAACAGGTAACTTATTTTCAATATTACCTATTACATTGTCAAATAATTTATCCATTACCACTGATTTAAAAGAAAATCTTAAAAATACTAAACTTATATATATAGTTACTGCTAGTAAATATATTGAGAATATATGTCGAGAAATTAAACCATATTATACATCTAAAATTCCTATATGTATTGCTTCTAAAGGAATCGATGATAAAAGCAATGAATTATTATCAGATTTAGTAAAAAATATACTTAATACTTCTAATATTGCTGTTATTTCTGGGCCAACATTTGCAATAGACATGGCCAATGATGAACCAGTAGCATTAGCTATTGGAAGCAAAAGTATAAAAGCTAAAAATATGGTATTAAAAACACTTCCAAATGATAGTTTAAAGTTACGACCTACTAAAGATATTATTGGCATTCAATTATGTGGCGCTATAAAAAATGTTATTGCTATAGCTGCTGGTATATTAAAAGGTTTAGGCTATTCTGAATCAACTCAAGCCTTTTTAATAAATGAATCTCTACATGATATAAAACATATTATATATTATTTAGGAGGTAATCCTAAAACAATTTTATCATTTGCAGGTATCGGCGATTTAATGCTGACATGTACTAGCACCAAAAGTCGTAATTATAGCTTTGGATATATCATAGGTAACACTAATGATATAAAACAAATTAAAAATTATTTAAAAAATAATACAGTTGAGGGATACTACACCTTAGATACGGTTTATAAATTATTAAAAAGTAAAAATATTAATATTGAATTAATTACTACCATATACAATATTGTTTATAATTATGAATCTCCTAATTCATTAGCCAATTTATTAATAACAAAAAAATAATTAAATTTAAATTAATTATTTTTTTTGCAATTCTTTTAACACATAATAGGCTATTTTTATTCCCGCAATTGCTGGAGTAAAAATACATGATGAAATATCTCTTTCGGTATTATTTGGCAATTCTTCTGAATAAACTACTGGAATTTTTAAAGATATATTTTCTTTCTTTAATTTACTTCTTAGAACTTTTGCTAACGGGTCATTTTTTGTTTTATCCAATGTCGTGTAAATAATATTTTCAGTAGAAAATCTTTTTCCTGTACCTAAAGCACTAATGATTTTTATATTATTATTTAAAGCATATTTGATTAATAAAATTTTGGCTTTTACATCATCACATGCATCTATAATATAATCATAATTTCCCAATTGATTGATATTTGTAGAACTAATATTTTCTTTATAACCAATTATTTTTATTTGATTATTTATTTGCTTTGCGTGTTTAATAGCTTCATCTATTTTAAATTTCCCAATATTGGTATTATTAGCAATAATTTGTCTATTTAAATTACTGAGTTCTATTTTATCTTTATCATAAATAATAATATTACTTATTCCAGATCTTACTAGAGATTCTAAAACAAAACCTCCTACTCCACCAACACCTACTAGTAAAATTTTTTTTGTTTTAATATTATTAAAATTTTCTCTTCCAATTAATTTTATTAATCTATCATACATATTTACCACCAAATTAAAAGCCCAAAAGAAAGTCCTGCTTTGATAAAAACCCGCTCACGCGAGGTGGGCATCACATGAACTGTTTTAGGATCCTTATACACTTAATGGATAAGTATTCTACACCACAGCTCAATTAGATTCCCGTATATCATATCTAGTCGGTTTTATAATAGACATAGACTAATCTTCTAGGCAATTTAATTATACCAAATTTATAATTTATTAGCAATACAAACTATTTATTTTTAAGAGATTTTACAGTATTTAAATCTATTGTTGTATCAATATTTACAAATTCTTCTAAAGCGTTGTTAACTTTAGTTACCCAACTTGGTTTAGCTATCTTTTCGCCATTTGAATTATATGTTGGATTATAAATTCTTCCAATACTTTCAACAGTATTTAATCCATTAATAAAATATCCATCGTTTAATAACTTAATATAACTTAAAATACCATATTCTATATTTTTATATTTTATTAATGATCCATTAGACATACCGCCAAAAATATTATTTTTATTTAACATACTACTTGCAGTATAATTAGATTCTATTTGAGCAATAGCTGCTGCAATACTAAAATCTACACCATCGTATATGTTGGTAAAATATTTAATTAATGCAACCATATAATCTTTATCATCTTGACATTTAGTAATAGTATTATCAAATAAATATTTTTCATTATCCTCTAAAGTATATAAATACTCTAATAAAGTATATTCTATGTTTTCGGAATTTAACAAATTAATATTTTCATAATCATTTTTTAATTTTTCTATTAATATTTCAAAATCAATTTTAAAAGTATTAGCTAAAAATTCTATAGTATCTTTATTATCTACTAAAAAAATTTCTAAAAGTTCTTCTTCACTTAATATTCTAACTGTTTCTGGTTCACTTATTTGAGTTTCAAACATTTCCAAAGAATTAACTAATAATTCTTTTTTATAAGAAATATTATGTATGATTATCATAATTATCAGTAAAATTAAACCCCCGATAACAAATAATATCCCCTTTTTATTATTTATAATGTAATCTTTCATCTAATTTATTATACGCTCCTTAATTGAAGTATGTTCATATTATAACATATAATACTTCAAATTGCAATTTTACATTAAAAGAACATATTTTAAATAAATATATCGGAATTTGATACATTTGTTATATTATCAGATGCTGGCGTTTGAGAAATATTTGGATTAAAATTGTTTTGAGGCACTATGTTAATATCTTTTTTTGGTTCCCATTTCCAACACGATGATACATCACAATTACTGCTATATGGCATTGGATTAGGTAATTCCATTTTGACTATCATAGGAATTTTAAATGCTCCTCCAAAGCAAACACATGTACCAGGTTGTAATACTTTTTGCTTATCTAATATATCAGCGGAAATGTTAGGAAGCATTTCTCCGATATATTTAATATCTAGAGGATGTGTCATTTTAAATATCAAAAAATTATTACATTGAGCAATTACGGTATCTGATATTTCAACTGGTCTTTGACTAATAATATCTAGTATAACCCCATATTTACGGCCTTCTTTAGCAATACGATCAAATATATTATACCCTAGTAAGAATGTATCATTATCTTTTTGAATGTACCTATGTGCTTCTTCTAAAAATAGATGAAAAGGAACTTGAGCTCTTAATTCACTGCCTTTAGCAAAATCGAATATAATCCTGGAAATTATTTTCACAAAAACTTTAGCAAATATATCATCTATATCTTCTAGGTTAATATTAATAATTTGAGCTTTTTTACTTCCACTTGCAATTAAAGATACAATATAATCTTTTAATGGAACATAATTACTATTAAAAAAATTATTAATTTTACTATTAATTATGGAATTTAATCTAACTTTTAAAATAACTGAATCATCATGTAAATTTTGATTATGTTGAAATCCTTCACTTATCAACGTAAATTCTAATGCTTTAGCAAAATCTTTCAAAGAATAACTTGCTTCCTCTGGTGCTTGTATCGTATCTAAAGTATCATTTATTTTCCCTAAAATATAATTAGTTATAAGTACTGATTCACCAAAATTACCATTTGAATCTATTTCGAAGCATTCACTAAATGTTCTTGTATAACCAAGTCCAGGAATTACTGAATCAAAATTAAATTCAGGAGTATTACATACTTCAATTATTGTAAATATTTCATTTTTTTTGCTAGCTACAGTTTCACTACTAAAAAGAACAGCTAATAGAGCTTTAGCAATTAAATGATTTTTATAATCATTGGCTTCTTGGGAATTAGTGGAAAAAATTTTAGCCAATTTTATAGTATGTTCAATAATTGGCAATTGTGCATGATTAGATGCTTGTAATAGTAGGGCCATATCATCAAGTTTTAACAAATTAACCGGTATACTTAATGGAATATCACCTACATCGCTAGGATTAGTTGTAATAAATTTATAACTATAATTAGCATTAATTTCATTTAATTTGCCAAAAGCATTTTTATATTCCCCAAATGAATCAAATATAAATAAATTGGCATTATATTGTATTGAAAATTTATTGTTAAAAATATTTTGTACAATTCTAGCAACCCCACAAGATTTACCAGAACCAGAGTTGCCAAAAATAGCTAAATGATTTGAAAACAAACTATTTATATTAGGACATATTTGAAAACCTTTATAAATGGCACTTTCCCCCAAAATAAAGCTTGATGCATCGTATGTACCAACTAATTCCATTAATTCATCTTTATTAATCATTCTAATTTTAGAAGTTAAAAGAGGTTTTCTAAGTACACCATTAACATATTTTCCATTAATATATTCACCTAAAAATCTAATTTTAATTATTTCATTACTTAATTCTGACACTTCTCCCAGAATTTTTTGATTAGCCTCTTCAAATATAACATTCATGTTCATTAAATCTGCAGCATTTACTTCTTTTTGTAGATTTTCAACATGAGCTTCACTATCTCCTATATATATTATTTTACCAAACATATTTATCTCTCCTATGCTATCTAAATTATACCATAGCATAAAAAAAAGTAAAAGGTCATTTTACTTCAAAATTATGATTATTTAAATTATAGTTTGTTATTAACCCTTTATCTGATAATGGGATAAAATATATTAATATTTTATTGCTATTAGTAACATTTTTATTAACAAAATATGTTAAGTTTATTCCCATATCAGCAATTTCCAAATCAATATTTTCAATTTTTAAATTTTCATCATATAAAATAAAATCTATAATATAATCGTTTTTTTCTAAATCTCCAGCAGTTAAAAATACTCTTTCATTTATATTATATTTTTTTAAAAACTTAATATAATCGTCATAATTAGTGATTAAAACCGATGTATAATCTTCATCTTTTTTTTCAATTATAATGCCTTCTGCAATTGTTTTATAATTTCTACTTATACCTATATTTCCTAAAATAATTCCTAAAAATGCAGCAATAGCTAAAACAACTACAACAATTATTCCCAGTAATATATGATATTTATTCAATTTCATAATATTCATCCCTCAAACTATAATAACATAATATTATAATAAAAAAAAGGCATAGTTAATTATCTAACTTGTCTTTCAAAATTTCTTTAGTAATTACGGGATTAGCTTTTCCCCTTGTTTCTTTCATAACTTGACCTACAAAATAATCAAATAAATTAGTTTTACCATTTTTGTATTCTTCTACTTGTTTTTGGTTATTACTGATAATATTATTAATAATATCTTCTATAACATTTTTATCTGATATTTGAGCATTATCACTATTTATAAAATTTTTTGGTTCCTTTTCTTCTTCTAAAGATTTAAAAAATATTTCTTTAGCTTGTTTAGATGATATGATTCCTTTCACTTGGGCATCTATAATTTGTTTTAAGAATGATGGTTTTAAATAAAAATCTTTTAAAATAATATCATATTTACTTAAATAAGCTATTATTTGAACGATTAACCAATTAGCAGCGGTTTTGGCATCCATACCTAAATTAATGCATTCTTCAAAGTAATCCGCATAATTTTTTTCTTTAACAATGATTGTTGCGTCATATTCACTTAATCCTAATTCATTAATATATTTATTTTTTCTTTCCCTAGGCAAAACAGGAATATCCTTTTTAATTTCTTCTAACCATATCTTATCTATTTTATATTTAGGAATATTTGGTTCTACAAAATATTTATAATCAATAGCATCTACTTTACTACGCATGTGAATCGTTGTTCCGGTTTCTTCATCAAATCTTCTTGTTTCTTGAACAACTTCGTCATATCTGCCTGCATCTTTAAGTTCTGATTGTCTTTTAATTTCATAATTAATGGCGTCATATACATTACCAAATGAATTAATATTTTTTATTTCAACTTTAGTACCTAATTCTGTAGCATTTTCTTCCATTATAGAAACATTAACATCACATCTGATTTGACCTTTTTTAGTATCTGCTTCAGAAACTTCGCAATATTGATAAATTCTTCGCATAGTTTCCAAAAAAGCAACTGCTTCTTCTGCAGAATTTAAACATGGTTCAGTAACAAGTTCTAGAAGTGGAACTCCTGCTCTATTATAATCAATTAATGATACATCAAAATAGTGATCTAATGAAGCTGCATCTTCTTCTAAATGAATGTCATGAATTAAAACTTCTTTTTCGTAGCCGTCACATTCGATTATAATGCTACCATCAACACCAACTGGATCATGCATTTGGGTAATTTGAAATCCTTTGGGTAAATCAGGATAATAATAATTTTTACGATCAAAATACATATATTCAGGTTGTTTGCAATTTAAAACTATACTCATCATCAAAGCTTTTTTAATACACTCTTTATTTACTACAGGCAATGTACCAGGAAAAGCCATATCAACCGGACGAACATTTATATTAGCAATTTCATTATATGAATTTCTAGCACTAGAAAACACTTTGGAATTACTTTTAAGTTCACAATGCATTTCTAAACCAATTACAGCTTTATATTTATTCATGATAACCTCCTGCAATCATTCCTTTATAATTCATTTGCGATTCTAAAGCAAATGCAATGTTTAAAATGTTAGCATCATCATAACAATTGCCAGTAATATTAACACCAACAGGAAGTCCATCAATAAAACCATTTGGAATAGTAATAGATGGGAATCCACCAAAATTACCAATTTGTAAATGTTCTTCAAGTACTGCTGTATTATCACTATTTAGTTCATCTTTAGAACCATCAATATATGGTGCTACTCCCGTAGAAACTGGTAATATAAGACCATCATATTTTGAAAATAATTCTTTCATTCGATCAACAATTAAACGTCTTATTCTTTGCGCATTAACAAAGTATCTTTCTTGATTTTCCTTTTGTAATATATAAGAACCTATTACAAACCTTCTTTTAATTAATGGAGAAAAACCTTTAGTTCGATGATCTTTCATCATATCCATAATGTCATTTCCTTTTCCTCTTGGGCCAAAAATTATGCCAGTTAAATTTGACATATTACTAGTAGCTTCAGCACAAGATAAACATACGTATACACTTGGAATAACATTTAATAATTCTTTATCGCATAATACTTCTTCTACATCCACACCAATATCTTTTAATTTTTTAATAGTTTCTCTAAATATTGCCAAATGCTTTTTAAGTTCACTAGAGGCATCTGGATAATTACTTTCATCTACTATTTCTTTGATATAAAATAATTTTTTTCCTTTTACATTTCCATTTATTGAGTCATATAAATTAATTTTACTTGAATCCCAACTGGTTTGATCGTATTTATCAATGCCTTTCATTGCATCTACTACTATAGCAGCATCTTTAACGCTTCTAGTAAGTACACCACAATGGTCTAAGCTAGATGCAAAAGGAAATAAACCATATCTTGAAATCATTCCATAAGTAGGTTTATATCCAACAATACCACAAAATGCTGCTGGCTTTCTAATTGAATCACCAGTATCACTTCCTAAAGCATATGGATACACTCCAGCTGCTACTGCTGCTGCTGAACCGCTTGAAGAACCAGCACACATTCTTTTAGGATCCCATGGATTTCTGATAATACCTGTATGAGCAGTAGTACCAGTTCCTCCCATACCGAATTCATCTAAAGCTGTTTTATTAACTGCTATAGCCCCATGTTTTTTTAAATTAGCAACAGCAGTTGCATCAAAAAATGGAATATAATCTTTTAATGTATTACTTGACCCAGTTGATAATATATCTTTAGTTGAATAATTATCTTTTATACCATAGGGAATGCCAGATAATAAATCATCAGTAATATTACCTCCTTTTGCATCATCCATAATAGTTACAAAAGCATTACATATTTTTTGAATTTCATGAGATTTTATCAATGATTCTTTAACTAATTCATCACTAGTTATTTCCCCATTTTTAAGCTTTTTATGTAATTCTTCAATGCTTAATTCTGTCATTATCCCACCACCTTTGGTACTTCTATTTCACGATCATCATATTTATCACAATTTCTTAATAAATCTTCAATAGGAATAGATTCTTCAGCTTCATCTTCTCTTAAATTAAATTCAAAATTATCTAAAGCATGAGTCATTGGAGTTACATTACTGATATTTGGAATATTGGCAATTTTTTGCATATTTGCATCAATTATATCAAATTCTTTTAAAACCATTTCATTTTCTTCAAAAGTTAAACCTATCAATAATTTGTCGGCATAATCGTCTACCATTTCTTTAGTAAATTTATTCACTTTCTTCACCTTTTTCATATTCAATTTTAATACCCAATTCTTTTAATTGTGATTCACTAACTGTATCAGGTGCTCCATCCATTAAATCTTGGGCACTTTGTGTTTTTGGAAATGCAATTACATCTTTGATATCATCAGTTTGAGCTAATACCATTATTAATCTTTCTACACCTGGTGCTATACCAGCATGGGGTGGAACGCCATATTTAAATGCTTCTAACATAAAACCAAATCTAAGTTGGGCTTCAGCATCACTAATACCTAATGCTTTAAAGATTTTAGCCAAATCTTTTTCTTTGTGATTTCTAACTCCACCACTCGCAAGTTCATAACCATTGACAACTAAATCGTAACTTCGTGATATACAATGTTCTGGATCATTAATTGTATTAATGTCTTTTACCATTGTAAATGGATTATGTTCTGCTTTCCATCTTTTTTCTGTTTCTGAATATTCAAAAAATGGAAAATCTGTTATCCAAAGAAAATTAAGTTTATCCTTGTCTATTAAATCTAATTCTTTACCTATTTTAATTCTTAAAGCTCCTAAGGAAGCATAGACAATTTTAGGCTTATCTGCAACTATTAATAACAAATCATTATTTTCGACATTATATTTTTCTTTTATTTTCAATAATTTTTCATCTTCTAAATTTTTAGCAATTACTCCATTAAATTGGTCATTATCGTATTTTAACCAAGCTAAACCTTTAGCACCATAAATTTTAACAAAATCAGTTAAATGTTCAACATCAGTTCTTGAATATTTATCACCATTATTTTTAACAATTAAACATTTAGCAATTCCACCATCTTCAATTGCTTTTCTAAATACATTCATATTAGTATCTGATAATATATCAGTTAAATCTAATAATTCCATAGCAAATCTGGTATCTGGCTTATCAGATCCAAATCTATCCATTGCTTCTTGATAAGTCATTCTTGGAAAATCTTCTAATTCTATCTTTTTAACATCTTTAACAATTTTTTTTATCATTCCTTCGGTTACATTAAATACATCTTCTTCTTCAGCAAATGACATTTCTAAATCAATTTGAGTAAATTCTGGTTGACGATCACGTCTTAAATCTTCATCACGAAAACTTCTCGCTATTTGATAGTACTTTTCAAAACCACTTACCATCAATATTTGTTTAAATATTTGTGGAGATTGTGGTAATGCATAAAATGATCCTTTACTAATTCTTGAAGGAACTAAATAATCTCGAGCCCCTTCAGGAGTACTCTTACATAATATAGGTGTTTCAATTTCTAAAAATCCTAGATTATTTAAATACTCTCTAGCGCTAGTAATTACTTTATGTCTTAAAATAATATTATTTTTAAGCTTTTCTTTTCTCAATGATAAATAACGATATTTTAAAGCAACATTTTCATTGATATCTGTTTCATCATCATATACATTAAATGGTAATATATCACATTCACTAAGTATTTCCAAATCACTTACCATCAATTCTATTTCTCCTGTTGCAAGTTTGGGATTTATCATATCTGTTTCTCTAGCAACTATTTTTCCAGAAACTTTTATACAATACTCATTTTTTAAAGATTCAGCTAATTCAAATTCTTGTTTCAAAAAACCTCTATTAAACACAACTTGTAATATTCCTGATCTATCTCGTAAATCAACAAATATTACACCACCCATATCTCTTCTTTTGTTTACCCAACCATATACCGTTACGGTTTTACCAACATCACTTTTTCTAAATTCAGCATTATTAAATTCTTTCATTTTCCCTCCTATAATAAAAAAATCCTAGATTATGTAAGGGCGAGATATACCCGCGGTGCCACCTTACTTTTCTAGGCTCAATTTAATTTTATCGTATTTCTACGTTTTATGTTTTAACGGAAATGTTTTTTCGTTTAAATATTCAGCGGTATTTCCAGCAACTAACCTTCTCTGTTCTGCTTCTTTAAACTACTTTTTTCCCATAAAAATATATTGTCTTTAACATTTTAACCCAATTTAACATTAATGTCAATAAACTTTAACGGGCTTTTTTTACCCTTGCTAATTGCATATTTCTATTTTCTTTGGCAGCTACCATTGTTTTTTCTTGATAATTTGAATATATTTGCATATTTTTTAAATTCATAACGATATGTAAGTTTTTAGAATAAGCATAGTTCACTAAATCTTTTAAATTGTCTGTATCTATATTATTTAGTTTTGGAATCATTTTAGCAATAGATACAATTAATTTTTCAAAAATTTTTAAATCATGTATTTCATCATTATTAATATGTATATTATTAACATTTTTTTGATAATATGAAATTAATGATTTACAATTATTTGAGGCTTTAATTGCTTCCCCTTTATTATTAAATAAAACATAACTCCAAACATTTAGACCATTATCTAAGTATGTTATGTAATATCCAGACTCAGGAAATGTTTTTTTTAGTTCTCCTTGAAACTTCTTAATTAATCCATAATCAGTTAATAAATATTTATAATTCCCATCTACATGTCTTTTATTCATCGTTATCATATTACAACCATTTCTTTCATAACCGATAAAATTATTGTTTAATCTATCTCCATTAGAATTATTGGCGAATAAATAAAATTCACCAGCATGATAACAAATAAATAATTTTCCTCCAATATGATCAACAATTAATGGCCTATCTTCATCCATAAAACTCCATCTAATTTTAAACATTTTAAAATTTGGATAAACAATTATTGGATCAGGCAAATCAAAATAAATTAACTTAGAATTTGGATTTTCACTATACATTTTTGGACAATTGGCTATTAATTTTGAATATTGACTTTCTAAAATGTCTGGATGAAAAAATAAAAACTCATTTTCATTTTTTCCCACAATTGAACTTAGTCCGCTTATATCTAATCCCCATTCTTTAATAATATCAACCATAATAATCCCTCTCTTTATATATTTCCTAAAATCCAATCGACTATTTCCGATTCATCAATTTTCATTTCTTCTTTGGTAGCATTGTCTTTAACATTTATAAGGCCTTTATTTAAATCCTCACTATTTAAAATCACTAAAAATTTAGCATTTAAACTATCAGCAATTTTAAATTGAGATTTTAAACTTAAATTATTACTATTCATTTCGGTTATTACATTATTTAATCGTAAATTTTGAGCCAAAATAATAGATTGCATTTTTTCTTCTTCATTAACGCTCATAATATAAACATCAATATTATTTTGTAAATTTGAAATATTAATCTTATTTTTTAATTCTAATATAATTCTTTCTATGCCTAAAGCAAAACCAACTGCTGGCAAATTCGGTCCTCCTAAATTTTCTACTAAAGAATTATAGCGGCCACCGCCTCCCAAGGTAATGCCATTATCCGTAGTTATATATTCCCAAACATTTTCATCGTAATAATCAAGTCCTCTAACAATTTTTTCATCTATTTCATAATCAATATCAAGATTTGTTAATAACATTTTTAACTTATCAAAGCGCTCTTTACTTTCTTTACTTAAATAATCACTTATTTTAGGTACATTTTTTAAAATATCGTTATTTTTATCAATTTTACAATCGAGTATTCGTAAAGGATTACTATTAAATCTTTTTTTACAATCATCACATAATTCGTTAATATAAGGTGTTAAGTATTTTACTAATGCCTCAGTATAATTCTTTCTTGATATTTTATCCCCTAAACTATTGATTGCAACAGTAACATTATCTATTCCTAAGCTATTTAATAAATTATATCCAATACTTATTACTTCAGCATCTATCATAGGATCAGCTGAATTAAATACTTCAACTCCAAATTGGGTAAATTCTCTATTACGTCCAGATTGTGGTCTTTCATAACGATACATAGTACCATTATAATACAATTTAATACAATCATTTTTATTTCCATACAATTTGTTTTCTATAACACTACGAACTACTCCAGCTGTACCTTCTGGTCTTAAAGTCATACTACGATCCCCACGATCTTTAAAATCATATGTTTCTTTAGTAACTATATCAGAAGTTTCACCAACACTGCGATGATAAAGTTCACTTGCTTCAAATATGGGAGTCCTAATTAAATCGTAATTATAATTAGCCATAAAATTTTCTATCTCATGATTAATATATGTATATATTTTTGCATCTAAGCCCATTAAATCATAAGTACCTTTTGGTTTTGTTATCATAAAATCTTCCTTTCAAATTAATACTATTATAACTTATTTATTTATTTTTTTAAAGCTTTAAGGTTATAAAAAAACTAAAATTGTTTATAGATAGCAAATCATCAAACATAAGCTAAAGTAATTAATATCTTTATAAAAATAGTTGACGAAACTTAAAAGTTAAGCTAAACTATCTTTTACAAGAAAGGACATTTATGAATAAAGAAAATATTGAAGAACTAATCAATTCTTTAATTAATAGTGGTATAGTAAAAAGAACTACTCTAGAAGTACTTGACATTTATAATAATTTTGAATTAGATGATGATTCAAAATATTTATTAGAAGATATATTAGGTCTTTATAAAGAGTATCTAAATTCATTGTTAATTTTAAATGAACACAAAGAAGTTTTTTTGAAAACTTTAAAACAAGAAGAAATTAAAAGAAATCAAGCCTTAGAAAATGTTAGCCCTTTTTTAATACAAATGTTTATGAATGCAAAACATAAATCAGCTACGAATTTAACTATACAAATAATGAAAGAACGCAATCTTTTCTCAAAAGATGATTTAATATTAATAAATAAAACAATACTGAATGGGCTTTCTTTATCTTTAGATAATTCCGCTAATCATTTAAGAACGGCTAATAATTCATTTGTTGGAAAATTTAAAACTGAAAACGGAAGAATAAAATTCGTTGATGATGTATCTTATATTCCAATTGATTATTCAGATATTAATGAAGCATTAGATAAAATTTTAGATATTTTAAACAAAAAAGATTTTGTAAATATAGAATCTATTTTTGTAAATCCAATATTTTTACATGGGTTTATTGCAGCTTTACAATGTTTTAAAGATGGTAATTCGCGTCTTGCTAGAATTTTATTTCATTGTAAATTATGGCAATTAACTAACTTTTTTTATAACAGTAACTTAGAAAGTCCTGCCCTTTTTACATCTGAAGCAATTTTACATTACGAAAAACAAGAAATATATCGTGAATTAATAAAACAAATAGCCATTAATCCAAACAATGAAAATTTTAATAAATGGTTACAATTCAATTTGTTATTAGTTGAAAAACAAATATATTTAAATCAAGATAAAATGCACGAGTGTATGCGAATTTTAAAAAGATCCTAATATGGATCTTTTATGCTTCTAAAGCAATAGTAATTGGACCATCATTTTGAATAAAAAGTTGCATATCAGCTCCAAAAATACCTGTTACAGTCTCTACATATTTATTCAATTCTTCATTAAATTTATCATATAATTTAATGGCTTTTTCTCCATTTAAAGCTTTAATATACGAAGGCCTATTACCTTTTTTAGTATCTGCATATAAGGTAAATTGTGATATTGATAAAATTTTTCCCTTAACATCTAAAATAGATTTATTCATAATACCATTTTCATCATCAAATATTCTTAAATTTACAACCTTTTTAACTAATTTATCTATCTCTTTATTAGAATCTTCTTCAGTAAAACCTACTAATAAAACTAAACCAGCATCTATTTTATTAATTAATTTATTATTTACTTCAACTTTCCCTTTTCTACATCTTTGGACTATTACTCGCATTCTTCCTCCAATTTATCTAATATATCTTTGATTTCTAACCAATTATTAGCTCTTATAATACCATTTTTTTGCAAAAAGTCTTTTGTTAAATTTTTATTATGATATGCACTAAATAAAATTTTAATTTTAGCATTTTTTAAATTTTCTATTTTATCATCAATTTTAATATCACAATTTAATAGTTCTTTATCATTGATAAATATAAAATTATGTGGATCTATAAAAGGTAATTTTTCAATTAAATAATTATGTTTATATAAAGCAATTTTACCACTTAATTCAGGAATTACATTATAAATATATGCTGTACCAATATATACTTTATATTTTTCATTTAAATATTTTAATACTTCAATTGTATTAGGAATTAAATTAGAATAATCATATAGATTGTTATTTATAAAATAATTAAAGAAACCTTCCTTATCGGGGATAAAATCATACATATAAAAATCACTAGTTTCTTCTTTTTTATGGTTAGTTTTAAAATATTGATTAATCAAATATAAATAACCACCCTCTGTTATGCAATCGTCCATATCTACCATAATACTTTTCATTTTTCACCTATAAATTATTAGTAACATCTAAAACATTACTCATTTTTAAAACTGAATTTTTGATTTTTTCAAGTTCTTCTTTATTTCTAATTCGAATATTTAATTCATAAATAAGGTTATCACCTTTTTCTAAAGTTCTACATGATCTTACCACAGAATCTTTTTTTCCAATTTCTGTTATTACTTCTGCTAGAATATCTTTACTATCTTTAACAGCAACATATATATTCGTATAGTAATAATTAGTACTACAGTCATTCCATTCTACACTAATAAGTCTATCACTATCATTTGGAACATTTGGACAACCTTTTTTATGAACACTAATACCTTGCCCCTTTGTAATATATCCTATTATTTCATCTCCTTTAACAGGCATACAACATTTTGCAATATTAACCATAATATTACCAGTACCTTCAACTAAAATATCACTTTTATAATTAATCTTAGGTAATTCTCTTTTTCTTTCAAAAAATAAATCGTCAACTTGATGCTTATCATTTTGTGTTAAATTAATGATATAACCAGCAGTATATCTTAATGCTCCAATACCAAAATAAATATCTTCTATATCCTTAACTTTTAAATCCTTAATTAATTTTTCAATGTTTTTATTATCCAATGTTTCACTAAAAGATAATTTTCTTTTTCTTAATTCCTTTTCTAATATATCTTTGCCTTTTAAAATATATTCTTCTTTATCTTTTTTACTAAAATATGCTTTAATTTTGTTTTTAGCTTGATTTGTTTTAGCAATATTTAACCAATCTTTATTTGGCTTAGCATTAGCATTAGTTTTAATATTTACGACATCGTCATTATGCAATTCGTAAGATAATGGTACTATTTGATCATTAACAATAGCTCCCACCGTTGTATCTCCTACTTTAGAATGTATTCTATAAGCAAAATCTATTGGAGTAGAACCAACAGGAAGTTCAATAACATCTCCTTTGGGAGTATAAGTATATATTAAATCGGAAAATATATTAGTATTTATAGCGTTTTCAAAATCAATGTCTGATTCATTAGTATTTGATTCAATAACATTACGAAACATTTCTAATTTTTGTTCCATTATATTTTGAATTTTTTTAGTTCCTTTTTCTTTATATGACCAATGACTTGCTACTCCTTTTTCAGCAATTTCATCCATTTCGTATGTTCTAACTTGGACTTCAAAAACTTTACCTTCTACACCAAATACGGTTGTATGTAAGGATTGATACATGTTTTCTTTGGGACTAGCTATATAATCTTTAAAACGTTTAGGCATTGGTCTAAACCTTGAATGAATTAACCCAATTGTTTGGTAACATTCTGTTTCAGTATTTACAAATACTCTTAAAGCAAGTATATCATATATGTTATCCCATTTTTTGCCATTATTTAACTTATTATAAATACTATATACACTCTTAACTCTACCTTTAATTTCAAATGTTATTCCAGCATCAGTTAAAATTTCAATAATGCTTTCTTTCATTTCTTCTAAATAATCATTTAACTCAGCTACTGTATTATTTAATTTTTCTAATATATCATTGTAAACATCTGGTTTTAGATAATATAGCGATAAATTCTCTAATTCACTTTTAATAGAATTTATACCTAATCGATGAGCAATAGGAACTAAAACACTCATAGTTTCATTAGCTTTTTCTTTTTGCTTAGCAGGATTAATAGCCCAATTTGTACGCATATTATGTAAACGATCTGCTAATTTAATATATAAAACACGTACATCTTCTGCTAATCCAACTAATATTTTTCTTAAATATAATACCGAAGATTCATTATTATCTGGTAATTCTAATTTATTAATTTTAGATACTGATTGAACAATTTTAGCTACTTCTTCGCCAAAAATATCAACTAATTGTTCATAAGTTGTTTTGCCATTATTAATAACCTCATGAAGTAATGCGGCAATTATAGTTATATCATCAACATTTAAATCAAGTAAAATTTTTGTTACTTCTAAAGGATGTGTGATAAAATCATCACCACTTAAACGTTTCATTCCTTCATGTTCTTTTAAAGCATATTCATAAGCTTTCTTTATTTCTAAATAAGAATCTCTTTTTTTTAATTTTTCTTCTAAAAGTTGAAAAGTTATTTTGTCTTTCATTGTATCACTCCATGTTATTTTTTATATTTACCACATATATTTATTATATAACAAAATATAATTTAATTAAAGGAGAAATATGTCTAGAACAGAAAATGCCTTTTTAAAATCGACATTAATACTTATATTTAGTGGTTTTTTCACGAAAACAATTGGTTTTATTATTAAAATTATTTACACTAGAATAATTGGTCCATATGGAATTAGCTTATATACTATTGCTACACCTACATATTCTTTACTTTTGACAATTGCTACATTAGCCATTCCTATTTCTATTTCTAAATTAGTTGCTGAAAATAGAGGCAGAAGCATTAGAATTTTAACTTCAGCTGCATTTTTAATTTTAACCATTAATTTTATATTAATAATAATTATTTTATTTTCAGCAGATTTTATTGCTTCAACACTTTTAAAAGAGCCTAAAGCTGCTTTAATATTAATAGCAATGGCACTTACTTTACCTTTTGTATCTATATCCAGTGTCTTAAAAGGCTATTTTGCTGGCAAACAAAATATGATGCCTCATGCTACCAGTAATATTATAGAACAAATTATTCGGCTTATAATTATCATTATTATTCTACCTATATTAATGCAAAAAAGTGTTATGCATGCTGTAATTGGCTTAATATTATTAACAATAATTTCTGAAATTAGTAGTATAATTGTTTTCTTTTTCTTTTTACCAAAACACATAAATTTACATACTAATTTGCGTCCAACAAAAGATATAACTAAAAATATTTTGGATATATCACTTCCCACAGTATCAAGCAGAATTGTTGGGAATATTGGTTATTTTTTTGAACCTATCATTTTAACTAATTTATTGTTAATTTCCGGTTATTCAAATTCCTATATATTGGCTGAATATGGAGCATATAATGCCTACAGTATATCTTTATTGACTATGCCTTCATTTTTTATTGCCGCTGTAGCTACATCATTATTACCAGAAGTATCAAAATTTTATGCTAATGGTAATATTTTAATGGTTAAACGTCGTATTAAACAAGGCATACTTTTTTCTTTAATAATTGGTATATCCTTTTCTTTTATTATATATACATTTAGAGATCCATTGCTATTTACTTTGTATAAAACGACAATTGGTAGCAAATATATTAAAATACTTGCTCCAATATTTGTTTTATTTTATTTAGAAGGAGTTCTAACGTCTGCTTTGCAAGCTATGGGACATGCCAAAAAGACAATGCGAATTTCTTTGTATGGAGTAATATTAAAATTAATTGTTTTATCAATCTTTTCATTATGTCATATAGGTATTTATAGCTTAGTTATAGCCGAAATAATCAATATAATATTTGTGGTATCTTTAAACACTATAGCTATAAAAAAAATAATAAAATAACTATTTATAAAGATATTCTATAAGGATCTGCAGAAGCACCAGTACCACCCTCAAGAATTACTTCAGACTTGAGATAAAAGGAAGGACGGGTCTCCCATTCATCATGTGCATAGTCACAATTGATAATGCCGTTCACTAAAAACACATTATCCGAGTCGTCCGATCTGCGAGAATTTGTCCATTCATAGCCACTACCATATAACCAGTTATTATTGGTATTATTATATTTAAACAATGCTGTTTGCCAATTATCAGGACTAGCGGAATATCCATAATCACTTATATACATTAAGCCTACTGCCATTGTTTCTTCATAGCCGTTTTGATTTTTTATTTCTACATTATAATATTGTTTTGCTGTATTTGTACTACTCCTAACCATTCCCCCAACTTGCCATTGACGTGTTTCATCTATCAAACTTTGCCATTCATTACTTAATGTATTCCAATATGTGGTATTTAAAGTTGTATACATATCTGGCTTTTCTGTTTCGTTCCATGTATTACTTCTTCCAGAATCCCAAGCATACTTTCCTATACTACTATTTTTTATTAATTTTACATTATATGTTCCATCTTGATCATCATCAAATATTCCTATGATTCGATATAACTTATCATTAGGGCATGTTGTTACATCACTTCCAAAGCAGACATAATTACTAGGATTTGCTCCTGAATACCTGTATGAATTATCTCCAGCTTCTTGATCAGCATTTGTATATGTTCCTACTCCATCATGATAATATAATCCATTTGCTCCATCTGTTGTATAAACATTGTTTATTATATAATCAGCAAATGTTTCTTTTTTAACATCAAAATAAACGTAACATTTATTACTTGTGTTTGACTGCATTATTACTTTTTTATTTTCATCATTCCAAGAGAGTGTTCCACCATTTTCACATTTACTTAAGGTTTCATTAAATATATATCCATCAATCGGCCACTCACTCGCCGTAGTTTCTTCATATATTCCAGTACCTGCTTCTGTTTCTAACATCATTGTTAGTATATTGGAATTTTTTACTTCCACTTTAGTTTCATTAAAGTCAGCTTGTTTATTTTTTATTAAATTAAATATTAATGTAATTACTATTATTGATAATATAGTTAATAAAGCAACTTTTTTAGTCATTACTACACCTCTATTTTATTCCATACTATCAAAAAAAAAAAAAAAAAAAAATTAATTTTATTTTTTTTTTTTTTTTTTTTTTTTTTTTTTTTTTTTTTTTTTTTTTTTTTTTTTTTTTTTT
>CALVVG010000003.1 GCA_944363795.1 uncultured Bacilli bacterium
ATGATGAACGTATAGTTTACATTTAAAATAAAAAAAATTGATATTTAAAAAAAAATAAGTTATAATAAAGGTATAGTAAAAGGAGGAATTTATTTAATATGAAAGAAGCGACTGGTGAATTAAATATGACTGTTGTTACTGTCGTTGCGATAGTTGCTGTAGCAGGATTCTTCTATGCTGTAGTTTGGCCAGGTATTCAAACTAGTTTGGCAAGAAGTACATGTTCTAATATGTGTCCTGGTGGAAAATTGGATTCAACACAAGGATCTGGCGGAGTTGATACTGATCAAAAGATATGTTACTGTGCTGAAGGTGATCCAATTCAATATGATGATGCAGCTGATGATTCTGAATAGATAGTTGGTAAAGAATTATGAAAGAGGCTACAGGAGAAATAAATCTAGCAGTGATTGTTATGATATCAATTGGGGTCTTGATGGCCTTTTTTTTCGGTGTATTATGGCCAATGTTAGATTTTAATTTTACGAGTACAGCACAATGTAATAAAGCTGTTTGTAATTGTAGTGAAAATTCTAAACAAGGATTATCAGGTTTACATGAAATTGATGGGATAATGTATTGTACATGTTGGGATGATGAAGAAGAAAATAGATCAGACGATAACAGTTTTGATTGTCTTTATAAAGGATAAGTGAGTTATAATGAAAGAATCAATTAGTATTACAACAATTTTTCAGATTTTTATATTATTTGTATTATTATTTACCGCAATTATGTGCTTAACAATTAATAATTCTAATGCTTTTGGTGTAAAAAATGAAATACTAAATATAATTGAAGCTAATAATGGTATATATGAGGGGGATGATGGTAATTTAAGTGATGCTATAATAGATACTATAAATGAGACCTCTTATCGTACTACGGGAACTTGTCCGGAAAATTATCAAGGCTATCAACGAAATGGTTCTCCTGTTACAAGTGGTCAAGAAGCATCAGTTTGTATTAGAAAAGTTAATGTTACTGATGAACTTGATAATTATTTAGAAAGTGAATTAGGAGCTGGTACTGTAGCCACTGAAGATTTTGTTGATGGATCGTATGTCCAAGTAATGGTATTTTATCAATTAGATATTCCAGTAATAAAACAGATTTATAACTTTAAAACAAAAGGAGAAACTAGAATAATATATAAAAATTAAAAGGAGAATAGAATATGCGAGAAGTTACAGGATCTACTTGGGTATTTCAAATAATGATTTTATTCATTTTAATTTTTGCCTGCTTTTTAGCTCTAGTTTTGAATTATTCTAAAGCTTATCGAGTAAAAAATGAAATGTTATCTATAATTGAAAAATATGAGGGAATTACCACACAATCTAGTAAAATAATAAATAATTATATGAATGGTCAAAGTTATACTACAAAAGGTCAATGTCCCCAAGATGAAGATGTAACATGGTATGGTGCAATTGATTTAGAAGGTAATTATGAAGAAGCAATTGCTAATAGTAAATATTATTATTGTTTTTCTCAAGTTAGTCAACCAAGTGACTCGAAAGATTATCTATATTATGATATTATAGTATTTTATCGATTTAATTTACCTTTTTTGGGAGATATTGCTACATTTAATGTACATGGTAGAACAAATTCTTTTGTAGGAAGCAATAATTTAATTGGAGGAACAGAATGAATGTAATAATTTCTAATAAATATCAAGCTCTTCTTGCTAGTTTAGATATAGATGTTATTAAAAGTATCAATGGAGAATTTTCCGTTGAGGAATTAATATCGCAATTTTCTAATTTTTATTTTAATAAAATGATTATAGATATTACTGCTATAAAAAATTATCAAGATATAAATACAATCCAAAATTTATCGGTTAATTTTGATATGTCTAAGGTAATTCTATTATTAGATGACTCTGAAATTGTCAATTCACCAATGTATATATCACAATTGATTTCGATGGGTATTTATAACTTTGCAAATGATATTAATGTAGTCAAATATTTAATTAATAATCCTAATTCCTATAAAGATGTAGCAAATTATCATAACATTAATGGCTATAAAAGACCGGCATTAAATGAAAATGCAGTTGATACAACAAAAGGCAAAATTTCTCAAAAAATAATTGGTATTAAAAATGTAACTAATCATGCGGGAGCCACAACTTTAACTTATCTTTTAAAAATTCATTTAGAAAAAGTTTATAAAGTAAAAGCTGTTGAAATTAATGGTAATGATTTTGGATATTTTAATGATAATTCTTTAGATAGTATATCAAGTATAAATTTTAGTGAATATATTGCCAAAAATTCTAATTGCGATGTAATTTTGGTAGATTTAAATGATAGTTCTATTGAAAATTATTGTAGTGATGTAATATATTTAATTGAACCAGGACGTATACAATTAAATAAATTAATTAGAAAAGATAATTTGATTTTTGAAAAATTAAGAGGCAAAAAAATAGTATTAAATCGTAGTATTTTATCGGATAAAGATGTTACAGAATTTGAAAAAGAAAGTGGAAGTAAAGTATTTTTCAATTTGCCAAATGTCGATGATAAATTAGATAATCAACCAATAATTAATGTATTTTTATCTAATTTAGGTTTTAGTAGAATTGAACCTTCTAGTGGATCAGGGATATTTAGTATATTTAAATAATAATGGATAATTTGTAAAGATAACATCAATAAAGATTGACTTTAATTACTTATTAATGTAAAATAAGGGTAGAAAAAGAGAGGAGTGTTTAAATAATGGGGAATGTTGATACTTTTTGTACAGATACTGTAAATATATGGAGAACAGTTGGATATTTTTTATACATATTTAAAATTGTAATTCCTATAATATTAATAATTTTTGGAATGATAGATTTAGGAAAGGCTGTAATATCAAGTGATGATAAAGCCGTATCAAAAGCTGCTAAATCATTATTAATGCGTTGTATTGCAGCAGTTTGTATATTCTTTGTACCAACCATTGTATCTTTTGTAATTAAATTAGTAGATACTAGTGCTGCAGATAATTCAACTGTATGTGCTAATTGTATATCAAGTCCTGGAGGTTCAGGAGAACAAGGATGTAAAACTATATACGATCAAAAATTTGGTGGTGTATAAAAATAATTTAATATTAATTTTTAATGAGGTAGTAATATAGCTACTTCTTTTTTTGTTAAATAAATTTTGAATAAATAATATTTAGTTTTTATTTATTATTATAAAATTGCGAAGCAAATTCAGAGAAAAAAAATAATCTCTGTTAATTTGTCCAATGAATTAAAAATAATTGTGATAAATCCAAAATGTGTTGGAGGTTCTTTACTTGATTTTCTAGACTCACAACTTAATATAAAGCTTTAAATTAGTTCTTAATTTTTCTGATATTATAATATTTATCAGATACTATTAATCAAAAACATCCTAATATTTCTGATTATATACTTACCGCAATTAAAACATAAAATAATTTTCTCATTACATTAAAAAAAGGAAAACCTTTTGGTTTTCTCATCTATATTCGTATTCTCCAGTATAATCCCAGCCACTTAAATTTTTATTGGTGCTCCATTTATATGTAGCTGTCTTATGATACCAAATTGTTTCTGTATCTTTATTAGTTTTGTAATAACCTTTATAATCATTTCTGTTATCATATGTATCTCTAGTACAATCATTTTCATCAACATAGCTAACAGTAAATTTAAGAGGTACAAAGTATATATAGCTATTAATATTACTTGCATAATAACGATTAACCCCATTATTATTTCGATAATTAATAGTAACTAATGTTTTATATGAATTACCCTCTTTATATAAATTACTAATAGCGTAATTAAAGTTATTTTCTGTTAAAGATGAACTTCTAAAAGTTGAAGCATTAGATATTTTAATATTATGGGTGCTAACATTTCCGGTCATATATAAGTCATTAGTTTGATTAATATATTTTTGATAATCAGTTGTTGAACTAGAAAAATAAGAACGATCTGTTATTTGTATTTCATTGTCTACTATATCTCTGGCATCTATGTTTTGTAATGTTAGTTCATAATTATAGTTTTGTGAATTTCTTGAAGCACTTACCCAGCTAGTTGTGTAATAGGTTTTATCAGTGTATTTACAATAATCATAAGTGGTAACAGTTTCTTTTTTATTTTCGGTATTGCTTTTTGTTGAATATCCTTCTTCCCAATCTGACCATTTAACTAATTTATAATATTTTGTTTTTTCTTCTGTTGGCTTTTCATCTGGAGTATTATCATCTGGATTTGCTGGTGTCGAAGGTTTATCTGGCTCTGTTGGTTTACTAGGTTCAGTAGGTTTACTAGGTGAACATCCTAATGCAGAACAAGTAATTTTAATACTAACTGTAGTTTTTACGGTAGTTGTTACTTTACTACTAGTACTTGCGCTGGAGCTAGAACCACTTGTTGTAGTTGTATTATTATTACTGCTACCATTATTTGCATTGTTATTGCTAGAGTTATTATTACTACTATTATTAGTGTTTTCTGTTGTATCATCATTTATTACAACGTCAGTATTTGGTTTTTCATTGCAGTTATTTTCTATAGTACAAGATTGTTCTTCAATTGTTGTTATAATAAAATCTGATTTATCTCCACAATCTAAGCTAATTTTTAGCGCATAATTATTATCCGCAGTTTTAGTAGCTTGAATATAACTTGAATCAATATCACATATGTCTCCATCATTGGTAAAATCAATTAGTAATTTTTGGTTTAGCATTTCTGATAAGGTTAATCTTTCAGTTTCTCCAATGTTTTCAGGCAATTTCGAAGAAGTAAAATATTCAAAGGCTGCATCTTTCATTGCGGTTATATTATTAATATACTCAGTATCACCTACAGCTAGTGTAGATTTATTAGCAGATTTATTACCATTTATTTTAGTAATTATAAAACAAATTATAAAAACAATTACAGCCAATATAGCTAACTTAATAGCCAAAGATCCCCAATTAAAATTTAATTTTCTGTTTCCATCTTCGTACATAATGTACCCCCTTTACATAGATATATATTTATATTTATAAATCGCCTATATTTTAACATAATTATATTAATATGTCAAATAGTTAATAGGCTAGCATATAAATATTTTACGCTAGTATTGTCAAATATATAATTGGGTAGATTAGAACTTTAGTTTGTAATATATTATTAATGTATTTTAATTATAAAATATGATAAAATATTTAATGTTTAAGGAGGTTTTTATCATGGCTAATGTAGATAAAATTGTAATTAAAGGAGCAAGAGAAAATAATTTAAAAAATATTGATATAGAAATCCCCAAAAATAAATTAGTAGTTATGACTGGTGTATCTGGAAGCGGAAAAAGTAGTTTAGCTTTTGATACAATATATGCTGAAGGTCAACGAAGATATGTTGAAAGTTTATCAGCTTATGCTAGACAGTTTATTGGTGTAAATGAAAAACCAGACGTAGATTCGATTGATGGCTTAAGTCCTTCAATATCTATAGATCAAAAGTCAACAAATAAAAATCCACGTTCTACTGTGGGGACCATAACGGAAATATATGATTATTTACGATTATTATTTGCTCGTATAGGAGTACCTTATTGTCCAAATCATAAAATTCCAATAACAAGTCAAAGCATTGAGGAAATGACTAATAAAGTTATGGAATACATTGGTAAAACAGTGACAATTTTATCTCCAATAGTTCATGGGGAAAAAGGAACACATAAAGATTTATTTGATGAACTTAGAAAAGAAGGTTATTCTAAAGTACGAGTAAATGATAAAATTGTCAGTTTAAATGAAGAAATAAATTTAGAAAAAAATAAAAAAGATAATATTGATATTGTAATTGACAAAATTCTTGTAGAGGATTTAGAAAGAGGACGAATCTTTGAAGCTATTGAAGCATCCACTAAAAAAGCTGATGGAAAAGTTGTTGTTTTGGTTGATAATGAAGAAATATTAATGAGCGAAAAATATGCATGTGTTAAATGTAATTTTTCAATGCCAGAATTAGAACCACGAATATTTTCTTTTAATGCTCCATATGGAGCTTGTCCAGAATGTAAAGGTTTAGGAACTAAACTTAAAATTAGTGAAGACTTGCTTATTCCTAATTGGGATAAATCTATTTTAGATGGTGGAATAACAGCAATTAGTATGGATTCAACAACTTATTTTACACAAATTGAAACTGTATGTAAATATTATGATATTGATATGACTATTCCATTAAAAGATATTCCTAGAGAAAAACTTGATTATATTTTGTATGGCACAAAAGAAATAATGGAATTTAACTATGTATCTAAAAATGGCAATACCAGAAATACTAAAAATACATATGAAGGTGTAATACCAGCTTTAGAAAGAAGATACATTGAAACAAAAAGTGGTTGGATAAGAGACTGGCTTTCTGGTTTTATGGTTGAAACTGAATGCCCAATTTGTAAAGGAAAAAGATTACAAAAATCAGTACTTTCAGTATATATAAATGGAAAAAATATATATGATATGACCGATATGTCTATTGGAGATTTACTAGAATTTGTTAAAAAGTTAAAATTATCTAAAGAAGAACAAGATATAAGTGGTTTAATTTTAAAAGAAATTATATCAAGATTAGAATTTTTAAATAATGTAGGTTTATCATATTTAACTTTGACTCGTAGTGCTGGTACTTTATCTGGTGGTGAAGCTCAAAGAATTAGACTAGCTACTCAAATAGGTTCACATTTGTCTGGTGTATTATATGTGTTAGATGAACCAAGTATAGGGCTTCATCAAAAAGATAATGAAAAATTAATTAATTCTTTAAAAGAAATGCGAGATTTAGGAAATTCATTAATAGTAGTAGAACATGATACTGATACTATGTTAGCTGCTGATTATTTGATTGATATAGGTCCAGGAGCTGGTGAATTTGGAGGACAAGTCATGGCTGCAGGTACACCACAAGAAGTTATGAAAAATCCTAATAGTTTAACTGGTAAATATTTAAGTGGTGTAGAAAAAATTGAAATACCTAAGGAAAGAAGAAAAGGTAATGGTTTAAAGATTAGTATTAAAGGTGCTAAAGAAAATAATTTAAAAAATATTTCTGTTGATATACCTTTAAATAAATTTGTATGTATAACTGGAGTTTCAGGTTCTGGAAAATCATCTTTAATAAATGAAGTCTTATATAAAACGTTAGCTAACCATTTATATCGTACTAAAGTAGTACCTGGAAAATGTAAAGAAATAATTGGTTTAGAAAATATAGATAAAGTTGTTCAAATTACTCAAGATGCAATTGGTAGAACTCCGAGAAGTAATCCAGCAACTTATGTTGGTGTATTTGATGACATAAGAGATTTATATGCTTCAACTAAAGAAGCTAAGTTGCGAGGTTATGATAAAAGTAGATTTTCTTTTAATGTCAAAGGAGGAAGATGTGAAAATTGTTGGGGCGATGGTGTAAAAAAAATAGAAATGCATTTTTTGGCAGATGTTTATGTTCCTTGTGACGTTTGTAAAGGAAAAAGATATAATAAAGAAACATTAGAAATTAAATATAAAGGTAAAAATATTAGCGAAGTCTTGGATATGCGAGTTAGTGAAGCAATAGAATTTTTTCAAAACGTTCCCAAAATATATAATAAGCTTAAAGTTATGATGGATGTGGGTCTTTCATATATTAAATTAGGACAATCTGCACCAACATTATCTGGCGGTGAAGCTGGTCGAGTTAAATTAGCTAAAGAGTTACAAAAAAAAGCTACAGGAAAATCATTATTTATTCTAGATGAACCAACTACTGGATTACACTCAGATGATATAAAAAAATTATTGAAAATATTAAATAGAATTGTCGATAATGGTGATACAGTTATTGTTATAGAACATAATTTGGATGTAATAAAAGTTGCTGATTATATTATTGATTTAGGACCGGATGGGGGAAAAGGTGGAGGTAAAGTTGTAGCTACCGGAACCCCAGAAGAAGTCGCAAAGTGTAGTAAATCATATACTGGTGAATTTTTGAAAAAAATGTTATAATTTTAATGTAGGGAGGAAAACTTGGATGAATCGATACATATTTACAATAGGAAACATTAAAATTGAATGGTATTCTATTTTAATTGTTTTGGGTGCTATTATTGCCATTTTAATGATAATAAAAGAAGCAAAACGTTATAATTATCAAGCAGATTTTACGTTTAATTTATGTTTTTGGACAATAATAGTTGGTATTATTGGTGCCAGAATATATTATGTTTTATTTAATCTGGATTTATATTCTAATTTTTTAGATATTTTTAAAATATGGGAAGGCGGATTAGCTATTCACGGAGGGATAATATTTGGACTTATAACATGTGTTTTATATTGTAAAAAGTATCAAGTTAGAATTATTCGCTTTTTGGATTTTATTACACCAGCACTACTACTTGCACAAGCAATTGGACGTTGGGGAAATTTTTTTAATCAAGAAGCCCATGGTGCCGCAACTACGTTAGGTCATTTACAAGATTTACATATTCCTAATTTTATTATTAAAGGTATGAATATTGGTGGTATTTATTATGAACCAACTTTTCTATATGAATCATTATTATGTTTAATTGGTGTAATACTTATATTGATAGTTCGACGCTTAAAGATTACTAAAGTAGGTCAACCAACAGCTATATATTTAATGTGGTATGGATTGATTCGCTTTTTTATCGAATATATGCGGACCGACTCTTTAATGTTAGGGGGATTCAAAATGGCTCAACTAGTTTCTGTAATAATGATTATAATTGGTGTAATAATAATAATGATTACAAGCCGTAAAGGTCGCTATGAGGATTTATATGATCAAGATGAAAATCAAACTGTAAGATTTTAAGGAGATGGATTATGTACGATATTATTATTGTAGGTATGGGGATTAGTGGTATTACCGCTGCTATTTATGCTAAAAGAAGTAATAAAAATATATTATTAATTGATAAAGGTATGCCTGGGGGATTACTTAATAATATAGATTTAATTAGCAATTATCCAGGTTTAAAAGATATAAAAGGCCCAGATTTTGCCGAAAAATTATTAGATCAAATTAAATCGATGAATATATCATATGTTTTAGAAGAAGTTGTAAGTTTAGACTTACAAAAAGAAGACAAATTAGTAAAGACAACTAACAATGAATATAAGGCTAAAAAAATAATTTTAGCGATGGGGAGAAAGCCCAAATTTTTAGGATTGGATAATGAAAAAGATTTATTAGGTAGGGGAATATCTACTTGTGCTATGTGTGATGCCTATTTTTATAAAGATAAAGAAATTGCTGTGGTAGGGACAGGTAATAGTGCATTGCAAGAAGCTTTATATTTATCAAATATTGCCAAAAAAATTTATTTAATCAATCGTCGGGATGGCTTTAGAGGAGAAGAAATGTTAGTTGAGCAAATAAAACATAATCCTAAGATTGATATAATATACAATGCAAATATAAAAAAATATATTGAAAAAAATCAAAAATTAGAAGCAATTATTTTAGATAATGGAAATTCATTAAATGTTGCAGGTGTATTTATTTATATTGGTTATCGACCAGCAACTGAAATAGTAGATAAATCAATATTAGATGAAAATGGATATATTATAGTCAATGAAAATCTGGAAACTCCACTAGAAAATGTATATGCGATTGGTGACATAATCAAAAAAGATGTTTATCAATTAGTTACAGCCACATCAGATGGAGCTAGAGTTATTTATAATATGCATTAATCGCTATTTAAGCGATTTTTTTTGACTTGAATACCAATTCATGCTAGTATACTAGCTATGGTGATAAAAAATGCCCAAAAATAGAGAAATAATTATATTATTTAGTTTGTTATGTTTTGCAATTTTGTTGGTAATTGATGATTTGATAACACAACAACAAGTAGAAAGCCAAGATAAAAACATATATTTAGATTTAGCCGATGTTAATAAAATAGTTGATGAAAATATGGAATTGATAGATAGTCAAATAAATTATTATAAAGAAAATTACCATGTTACAATTAATGTTCATAATATGCAGATAAATTCCGATTATAAATTAGAAAAAATAAATAGTAGTGAAATTATAATTGATTCATTAAATAAATTAGGAAAATATTTTAATATACTAGGAAAAGAATTTTTTATTAATTTTTATAAAAATAATATGAGTGGTTTACAAATATATTTGGTAAATAATATAAGTAATAATAATAAAAGTTCTAAAACGACAGATGTTGTTGGTTTATTTTTAAAAAAAAATAATCAATACATAATTGTATTAAAGGTTAATAGTAATGAAGATATAGTTAATATTGCTTTTCATGAAACAATGCATGCAATTGAGGAGTATTTACATAATTTCAATGAATATTTTGCAAAATGGAATTATTTTAATCCTCCAGAATTTTCCTATTCTCAAATTTTTTATACCAAACAAATATTTAATGATACCATTGCGGGTAGTTTAAATTTTAATGATGTTTATTTTATTGATAATTATGCTAGAAGTAGTGCAATGGAAGATCGAGCAAGAATGTTTGAATATTTATGTTTAGATGTAAATATAAACAATTATCCTAATTTAATGTTAAAAGCTCAATATTTAAAAGAAATATTAAAAAAGTATATTTAATTTAAACGAATAATTTGTTAAAATAAAGTAGGAGTTGAATTTTATGAAAGTAAGAACACGTTTTGCCCCTAGTCCAACTGGATATATGCATATAGGAAACTTAAGAACTGCTATATTTGAATATTTGTTGGCCAAAAAATATAATGGGGATTTTATATTAAGAATTGAAGATACTGATCAACAAAGAGCTGTTGATGGGGCAATTGAATTTATATATAAAACGTTAGAATTATGTAATTTTAAAATAGATGAAGGGCCAATGAATGAAAAAGAATATGGGCCATATATCCAAAGTGAAAGAAAAGATATTTATAAAAAATATGCTTTGGAATTAGTAGAAAAGCAAAGAGCTTATTATTGCTTTTGTACTGAAGAAGAATTAGAAGAAATGCGTAAAAAGGCAACACTTAGAAAGAAGCCATTTTTATATGATGGTAGATGTAGTCATTTAAGTAAAGAACAAATAGCAGAAAATTTAAAAAATGGTGTTCCATATGTAATTAGACAAAAAATGCCTAAAACTGGTGTTACAATAGTTGAAGACATTATATATGGAAAAATTAAAATAGATAATAGTATTTTGGATGACCAAATACTTCTTAAAAGTGATGGCTTTCCAACTTATAATTTTGCTAATGTTGTAGATGATCATTTAATGAAAATTACTCATGTTATTCGTGGTAAAGAATATTTAGATCAAACAGCAAAATATAATTTATTATACGATGCTTTTGGTTGGGAAAAACCTATTTATGCTCATGTTGCTATGGTGTTAGGGGAAGATGGTAATAAACTTTCTAAACGAAATGGTGATGCTTCATTTATGGATTTATTTGATATGGGATTTTTGCCTGAAGCAATAGTAAATTATTTAAGTTTATTGGGCTGGAGTCCAAATAATAATCAAGAGTTTTTTACCATGGAAGAATTAATTGCAAATTTTGATGAGTCAAGAATTAGTAAATCATCTAGTCAATATGATGTAAAAAAATTAGAATGGTTTAATCATCATTATATTATAAATATGGATAATCAAAAATATTTAAATTGGATAAAAAAATACTTTAAGCAAGACGTTCATGACAAAGATGAAAATTGGATTGATAAATTGTTGCTTGTTTATAAAGACCATTTAAATTATGGAAAACAAATTAATGAAGTTACAAATAATTTCTTTATTAAAGATATTTCTTTAGATAATGAAGAAATAGAATTTCTAAAAAGTGATGAAAAAATTTCTACAATTTTAAAAGAATATTCGAAAGAAATTGAAAGTATAATAGAGTGGTCTGTTGAAAATATCAATAAAGCTATTGAAAATGTCAAAAATAATTTAGGTGTAAAAGGAAAGTTGCTTTACATGCCCATTAGAATTGTTGCCAGTGGTTTTATGCATGGGCCAGAGTTAGCTGATACTTTATATTTAATTGGAAAAGATACAATACTTGATAGGTTAAATAAATGAAAAAAATATTTAGATTGATATTAGTATTATTAATAATAATATTAATTATTTTTGGAGTTTACAAATTTTTCTTCGATTGTCAAAAATATAACGTTGATTTTGATAAGTATTTTACATTGCAAGAAATGGATTACGCAATTATTGGTAAAGAAGCTACATTAAAATTGTTAGCTATAAATGAAGATAAATGTTTAAATAATAATTGTGAGTATGATGGTCAAGAAGTTGTAAAGTTTTTAATTATGAATGAACATAAAATTGCATATATTAAATTAGGTACTTTAGAAGAAAATAAAAAAACTATTAAGGATACTGATTATATTGTTGAACTTATCAAAGTAGATGACAATGGTGCAACATTTGAAGTAACTAAAAAACAATAAGGAGATTTAAAAGTTATGAAGATATATAATACACTTACTAGAACAATAGAGGAATTTATACCCTGGAATAAAGATTTAATCAGTTTTTATACTTGTGGTCCTACAGTATATCATTATGCCCATATTGGAAATATGCGAAATTATATTGGTCATGATATATTAGATAAAACTTTGCGTTATTTAGGATATAATGTAAAAAGAGTTATGAACATTACTGATGTTGGCCATTTAACTAGTGATTCTGATTCTGGTGATGATAAAATGGTAAGCAGTGCTAAAAGAGAAAATAAAACAGTTATGGATATTGCTAGATTTTATACCGATGCTTTTTTTAGAGATTTTGAACTTTTAAATAATCGAATGCCTGAAGTTGTTAGTCCAGCAACTGCTAATATTCATGAATATATTAAAATCATAACAAAATTATTAGATACTAATTATGCTTATAAGTCTGGTGGTAATATTTATTTTGATACTACGAAACTAGATGATTATTATAAATTGACAAATCATAAAGCTGATGAAATGGTAGTTGGAGTACGTGAAGGGGTAGAAGAAGATTCATCTAAAAAAAATCAAAATGACTTTGTTTTGTGGTTTACTAAGTCTAAGTTTGAAGATCAAGAATTAAAATGGGATAGTCCTTGGGGATTAGGTTATCCAGGATGGCACATTGAATGTACTGGGATAAGTATCAAATATTTAGGTGAATATTTGGATATTCATGGTGGTGGAGTAGATAATATATTTCCTCATCATACTAATGAAATTGCACAAAGTGAAGCTTATATTGGTCACAAATGGTGTAATTATTGGTTTCATAATGAACATTTAAATGATGAAACTGGAAAGATGAGTAAAAGTAACGGTGCAATATTGACTGTTAGTGTTTTAAAAGAAAAGGGCTATAATCCATTAGCTTTTAGATTTATGTGTCTAATGAGCCATTATCGGCGACAACTAGTATTTTCTTATGATGCACTAGATGGGGCAGCTAATGCTTATAAAAAATTATTAAATAAAACAAGTAATATAAAATTTGGAGAAAATGTAAGTAAAAAGGATTATCAACTATGGAACGATAAATTTAAAGCTTGTCTAGAAGATGATTTAAATACAGCTAATGCTTTAACAGTTTTATATGATTTATTAAAAAGCAATGTAAATGATGATACGAAATATCATCTAATCAGTAAATGGGATGAAGTTCTTAGTTTGGATTTATTAAAAAAAGAAACCAAAAAAGCTCAAAATGAAGAATATATTTTAGAAATGATTAAAAAAAGAGATGAAGCTAAAAAAAATAAAGATTATCAATTAGCCGATGAAATACGGAGTAATCTATTAAAACAAGGTATTATTTTAAAAGATACAAAGGAAGGAACATTTTACGAATTAGATGAAAAAATTTCTTAAAATAATTATAGTATTTTTAGTAGCATTACCATTATATGTAAATGCTATAGATCTTGATTTAAGTGCGCAAAATATAATCCTTTATAATTTAGATGATGAATCTATATTATATGAGGTTAATAGTAATGAAAGAACTAATATAGCTAGTTTAACTAAGATAATGACTTCTTTAGTAGCATTAAATAATATTGATGATTTAAATGAATATATAATAATTACTTCCAAAGATTTTGAAGGAACAAATGGTTATTCTAAAGCCGGGTTTCAAATCGGAGATAAAGTTACTTACTTAGATTTACTTTATGGGGTTTTGCTTCCTAGCGGAGCAGATGCTGTAAATGCTTTAGTAAATAATACTTTAGGATATACTGATTTTATTGTACAAATGAATAATTTGGCGCATCAAATAGGCTTAAAAAATACAGAATATTCTAATCCTATTGGAAAAGATGATATTAATAATTATTCAACAGCTTATGATGTTGCTAGTTTATTAAAATATGCTTTAAGTAATGAAGTATTTAAAAAAATTTTTACTACAAAAGAGTATATAACAACTAATGGTATAAAAATGGAAAGTACATTATACCCTTATAAAGACATATTAGAAATTGATAAAATATTAGGATCTAAAAGTGGTTTTACCAAAGGCGCTGGACGTTGTTTAGCATCAATTACAAATTTAAATGATGTCGATTATTTATTAGTGGTTTTAAATTCTAGTTTGGATTTTGCTTATAGTGCTGTTAAAGATACGTTAAATATTTATGATTATTACAATGATAATTACAGTTATCAAACAATCTTACAAAAAGGTAATGTTATTACCACTATTCCAATAAATTGGAGTAAAGAAAAGGAATATACAATAACCGCTTTAAAAGATGTTGAACTTTTTTTAAAAAATGATACAGCAAAAAATTTAGAATATGTTTTCGATGGAGTCAATGAAATAGAAAAGGGAACGGAAAAAGGAACAAAATTGGGTACTATCAAAGTATTATATGGTGATACTATTTTATATAAAGAAGATGTATTATTAAATGAAAATATTGAATATTATAATCCAATAGTATTATTAATAATTTTATTATTATTGATAGTATTAATTGTTAAATTTATGAAAAAAAGAAAAATAAATCGCAAACGCAAATAGCATTTATAAAAACTTTTTTTTTGATATAACAAATGTAAAATTTACATATAAAAAATAAGAAAACTTTTTTCTTGTTTTTTCTTTTGTTATAATTATTAAAAAGGGAGAGCTTATGGTAAAAATTAATCATTTAGGTATTATAGTTGATGGTAATGGACGTTGGGCTAAAGAAAAAGGTTTAAATAGAAGTATGGGGCATAAGCGGGGAGCTGAAGTATTAAAAGATATTATTCTTTATTTAAATCGTGAAAAATTAGTAAATTATTTAAGTTTATACGTGTTTTCAACTGAAAATTTTGATAGACCCCAAGAGGAAGTAAATTATTTAATGGAGCTTTTTTTAAAATGGTTTAAAACAGTTGAAAAGGAGTATACTCAAGAAAATATAAAAGTTTATTTTTCAGGACGAAAAGAATATCTAAGAAGTGATATAGTTGATGCAATGATATTACTAGAAGAAAAAACTAAAAATAATACGGGATTGGTGGTAAATTTTTGTTTAAGTTATGGTGGAAGAGCAGAAATAGTTGATGCCACTAAAAAAATTGTAAATAAAGTTATCAATAACGAATTAAATATTGAAGATATTGACGAAAAGTTATTTAGTCAAAATTTATATCACAATTTACCAGATATAGATTTTCTAATAAGAACTAGTGGTGAAAATCGAATTAGTAATTTTATGTTATGGCAGATATCATATGCTGAATTTTATTTCCCTAAAACTTATTTCCCAGATTTTAATCTTGATGAGGTCAAAAAGGCTTTTGAGGAATATGCAAAAAGAGATCGTAGATTTGGGAGAGTGAAGTAATGGATTTATATAATAAAATTTTAAATATAAAAGGACAAAATACAGAAAATGCCATTATTGATGCTATAAAAGAAGTAAAGATAAAACTAAATAATTTAAATTATGAAAGAATGTGTTTAGTTTATAATAGTTATCTTTATGAAGCTTTAATAAAAAGACATGTACTAGTTCATATTGTTGATACAAAGGACTTAAATGCAACTTTTGAACATAGATTTTTAATAGTATTTGATGGTCAAAATTATTATTTATGTGACTTAACTTATTCTCAATTCAAAGATGATGTTTATTTAATAAGCTTATTAAAAGATGGATATATTAAATGTAATAATGAAATAATAAATTTATATTTAAAATTAATTTTACAGGAAAATAAAAAAATTAGTATAGATAAAGTTTTTAATAGTAATAATATGGTTAGAAGGTGAAAATTTTGAATAAAATAGTAATAATAGGTTGTGGCAATGTAGGCATGAGTTATGCTTATGCCTTAGTTAATCAAAAATGCCCAGTGGACGAATTAGTTTTAATAGATAAAAATAATAACAAAGCAGAAGGAGAAGCAATGGATTTGAATCATAGTATTCCATATTCTCCAAATAATTTGAGCATTAAAGCTGGTAATTATGACGATTGTAAAAATGCTAAAATAGTTATGATTGCAGCTGGAGCTAATCAAAATATCGGAGAAACTCGTTTAGATTTAATTAATAAAAATGCTATAATTTTTAAAGAAATTATTAAAAAAGTAATGGCTACAAAGTTTAATGGAATCTTTTTAATTGCTACTAACCCGGTAGATATAACAAGCTATATAACTTATAAATATTCTAAACTACCAGCATCTAAAATTGTTGGAACTGGTACTAGTTTAGATACTGCAAGATTAAGATATATATTATCCAAAAAATTTGAAATATTTCCTAAAAATGTTCATGCTTATGTTCTAGGAGAACATGGTGATTCAGAATTTGTGGCTTGGAGTAGCGCTATGATTGGTTCAGTAAAAATTGATTCTTTACTTAGTGAAAGTGAAAAAAAAGAAATTAGTAAAGAAGTTCGTGATTCTGCATATAAAATTATTGAGAAGAAAGGAAATACCTCCTATGGAATAGGAATGTGTTTACTTAGAATAACTAATGCTATCCTAAATGATGAAAATGCTATTATAACAGTCTCTGCTTTTGAAAAAGATATCTATGTAAGTAGTCCATGTATTATAAATAAAAAAGGAATTAAAAGAAGATTAAAAATAGAATTATCAGAAAATGAGCAAGTATTATACAATAAATCGCGAAAAATAATTGAAGAAACTACAAAAAATGTGTAGTTTTTTAATTTTTGTGATAGAATATAGGCCTGAAAGGGGAAAATATGAAAGTAAGTGTAATTGTTCCTATATATAACGAAGGTGAATATTTAGCAAATTGTTTAAATTCATTAGTTAATCAATCGTTATCGGATATAGAAATTATTGCAGTAGATGATTGCTCTACAGATAATAGTTTTAAAGTTTTAAAAGAATATGAAACAAAATATCCGAATAAAATACGAATTTTTCGAAATGAAAAAAATTGTGGTGTAGGATATTCAAGAAATGTTGGTTTAAAAAATGCTAAGGGTACATATATAGGTTTTGTTGATAGTGATGATTATATAAGTAAAAACATGTATGAAGATATGTATAATGCTGCCTTAATAAACAATTATCCGGATATTGTTACTACTAGAATAGTATTTACTAATAATGATGAATATTTAAATATGAAATTTCAACATATGTATAACGGATATGCTTATAATCCAATAGAAAAACCTTTTAAAGTTTTAGAAGAATCACCAACAGTTTGTAATAAAATTTATTTGCATTCATTTATTAGAAAATCACAATTTTTAGTAGGAAAACGTTGGGAAGATGTTCATTTTAGTTATGCTAGTTTATTTAATGCATCAAAAGTAGTAGATACTAGTAGTACTGGCTATTTTTACCGAAAAATAGATAATAGGGGTATGCACTCACTTGGCTATAAACCTCATAATCATTTATATGATATATTTGATATATTAGATGCTATTACAACTGATACAAAGAAAACTGGTAGATATGAAAAATTACAAAAAGAAATATTGTTAGTGCAAATTAAATATATTTTGATAAGAATGTATGAGGTTTTAAATTGGAAAATATCGGAAGAAGAAAAAGAAAAAATAATTTGGCAAATGCATAAAATAACAAAAGAAAAATATATTGATTGGCGAACACTAAATTATGAATATTTATCTTCTATAATTGGTATATTGGATTTAGAAAAAATAGAAAATATAATAAATAAAAAAGAAAAGTTACTAAGTGAAAATAACACTTTAAATAGGGGGAATTAAAATGATAAAAAATATTGATCCGAGAGTTTTTCATGTAATAGATAAAATTTATTATGCTAAATTATTACAAAGCAGTCAAAATAAGTTATCTTTACAAAAAACACAAGAATTGGATTTTGAAAAAAATGTTAATGAATTAAATAGTATATTACATTCATTACTATTTAGTATTAGCCAAAATATTGATACAAACGAATTATTTAATCAATTAGTAAAAATAGCCGATTTAAATATTCCAATAGTTACTGAAATTTTGAAAAAATATAATTATCAAAGGAATATTGATGCTGCAATTATTAAGTTTATTGGTGGTCAAAATTTACAATTAGAAGAACATAGTTTGCTAGAATGTTATATTAGACAAAATACACTAGATAATGATGTAGAAGCAATATTTGATAAATGTTTGAATAATGTTTTTAATCAAAATTATGAAATTGATTATGAATTATTTAAAATACTATTTATAAAATATAGATTACAAAAATTCAAAAATCAAAATATTAATGTAAATAATTATTGGAATTCTTTGTATAATCAATCGTTATCAGTAAATGAATCGATGATTAAAGATCTTTTTACTGCAAATAATATCTTGGCAATTATAAATATATTTTATATATTAAAAAAGTTAGAACAAAATAAATTAAATTTTGTAGATGATGATTTGTATCAAGAAAATAAAGAGTTATTTATTGAAAATGTAGTTGCTCAATATGATGCTATAGAATGTAGTTTAAATTATTTATACAATATTGGAATTTTTTTGAAAGATGAAGTTAGGTATCGTGATCAACAAACAAGTTTACTTAGAATAATTCAAGAAAATGATAATAATTATAATAAACAGGAAACTAATTCAAACATTCAATATTTAAGTAAGTATCGTAAAAAAAAATGCTGTTAACAATTATAAAATAATTATACTTGAGTTTTAATTTATAGGATATCATTTAGCTGGGGGTAAAATGAAAATTAATGAAGTTTGCCCTAAAATATAATTTGTCATCTGAAACTTTAAAGTATTATGAAAAAATTGGTTTAATTGAAAAAGTTGCTAAAAAATCAGGTATTAGAGATTATAAAGATGAAGATTTAGAAAGAATAAGTTTTATAATTTGTATGAAACATGCTGGATTAAGCTTAGAGGATATAAAAAAATTTATTGATTTAAATAAATTGGGAGATACGACATTGGATGACAGATTAAAATACTAGGAAGACAAAGACAAATATTATGTTCAGAGATAAAAGCTAAAAATGAAACATTAATTTATTTAAATTATAAAATTAATCTTTATCAGCAAAAGCTAAATAAAAATTTTTAAAATTTTTGACGAAATTTAAAAGCATTTCGTTTTTTTTTTTTTGACTTAGAATTAACTTTAACTGATATAATATAAATGTATTAAAATAAAGGAGACATAAATTATGGAAAAATCAAAAGTATATTTTATTAAAGATATTAGTTCAGAGAATATTATAAAAGCATATAATGCTTTAAACAAAAAATTGGAAGGAAGAATTGCTATTAAAGTGCATTCTGGAGAAGCTGGAAATCAAAATTATTTAAAACCAGATTTTATTAAAGATATTGTTAATTATGTTAATGGAACAGTTGTCGAATGTAATACCGCTTATGAGGGGGCTAGAAATACTACGGAAAAGCATCGTGAATTGCTTAAAGTTCATGAGTGGAATAAATATTTTTTATTTGATTTAATGGATGCCGAAGGACCTGATTTAGAACTTGAAGTTCCAAATGGTATAATTTTAAAGAAAAATTATGTTGGTAAAGATTTAGCTAAATATGATTCTTTACTCGTACTTTCGCATTTTAAAGGACACGCTATGGGAGGATACGGTGGAGCATTAAAACAACTTTCGATAGGTTGCGCATCATCTGCTGGTAAAACATTAATTCATACTGCAGGTACAACAGATAATCAATATGAATTATTTAATAATTTACCTGAACAAGATAGATTTTTAGAAGCTATGGCAGATGCTGCATCAAGTGTAGTAAATCATTTTAATGGTAATGCTATTTATATTAATATAATGAAAAATATTTCAGTAGATTGTGATTGTGACGGAAATGCATCTGCACCATGTATGCAAGATATTGGAATTCTTGCTAGTCTTGATCCTGTTGCTGTAGATCAAGCTTGCTTAGATTTGGTATATAATTCCAATGATTCTGGTAAAGATAAATTAATAAAAAGAATTGAATCTTTACATGGTATTCATACAGTTGAAGCAGCTGCTAAATTAGGCATTGGATCACGAGAATATGAATTAATAAATGTTGATTAATAAGTAAACTGTCTAGTAATTAGGCAGTTTTTAATTACAATATTGTAATTATTAATATATAATGGTAAAATTAATATATAGTTTTAATAAGAAAAGGGATTATATTGAAAAATTTAAAATGGATAATATTATTTATTAGCTTAATTTTATTTTTGGCAATAACTGAAAATGTGTTTGCTAATGAAATAACCCAATTAGACATTATTGGATATAATTTTATATCTAAAAACTTTATTACAGTTTCACTAACACCTTTAGTTAAATTTTTTACTAATTTTGGCAGTATTATTTTTTTATTGCCAACTACACTTTTATTGGCGTTAATAATTAAAAGTAAAAAAATTAGCTTAAATATTTTTATTAATTTAATATTTATTACACTAATTAATCAAATTTTAAAATTTATTGTTCAAAGACCTAGGCCCAGTGATTTTCAACTTGTTAATGAAACAGGTTATAGCTTTCCATCGGGACATACAATGATTAGTGTTGCTTTTTATGGATATTTAATATATCTGATTTATAATTATATTCATTTAAAAATTTTAAAATGGATATTAATAATTTTTTTGTTAATTTTAATTATTGCTATTGGAATAAGTAGAATTTATTTAGGTGTTCATTATACTAGTGATGTTCTAGCAGGACTTTTGATAACTATAGCATATTTAATAATATTTATTAATATTAGTAATAAGTGGATTAAGGAAAAGTGATTATATGAAAAATAAAAGTTTAATAAATAGTTTTAAGTTTGCATTTGAAGGAATAGGTTCTTCCTTTAAAACGGAAAGAAATATGAAAATTCATGTTACTATAATGTTATTAGTAATAATAAGCGGTATTTTCTTAAAAATTAGTATATTAGAGTGGATTATTTGTGTATTTTGCTTTGCCTTTGTTATTGGCGCCGAAATGTTTAATACAGCAATTGAAAAGGTTGTAGATATTGCTATGCCCCAAAAAGATCCTCGAGTTAAATTGGCCAAAGATATTTCTGCGGGTGGAGTTTTGGTTTTTGCTATAGCATCTGCTATAATTGGAGTGATAATTTTTTTACCTAAAATACTTGAATTAATCTAGAATTAAATAATTATTTAAATATATTTATTTATTTATTTTTTTATACTCAAAAATATTATACCCAAATAATAATTGACATTAATAATATTGTTTGATAACATAAATTGATAATAAAACACTAATTATATTTTTGGGTATATATAACATAATAATAAATATTAAAGCAATATTATAGGAGATGGTCTTAAATGTTTGAATTAGTATCTAATTATAAACCAAGTGGAGATCAACCAGAAGCAATTAAAAAGCTTACTGAAGGTATTATAAATGGTAAAAAGGAGCAAGTTTTATTAGGAGCAACTGGAACAGGAAAAACATTTACAATTGCCAATGTGATAAAAAATGTTAATAAACCAACTTTAGTGTTAGCCCATAATAAAACTCTTGCTGGTCAACTTTATGCCGAGTTAAAAGAGTTTTTTCCAAATAATCATGTTGAATATTTTGTATCATATTATGATTATTATCAACCAGAAGCTTATGTTCCTAGTAGTGATACTTATATTGAAAAAGACGCTTCGATAAATGATGAAATTGATGAATTAAGACATGCAGCAACATCAGCTTTAATTAATTATAAAGATGTAATTGTAGTTGCTTCTGTATCTTGTATTTATGGTATCGGTGAAAAAGAAGAATATGAAAAAAATATGCTTATATTAAATATTGGTGATAAAATATCTAGGAATAAAATTTTAAATCGTTTGATAGATATGACATATGAAAGAAGTGATTTAGACTTTCATCGAGGTACTTTTAGAGTAAGAGGAAATAATATAGATATAATTCCTGTAAATGAAAAAGTCAGTGGGATAAGAATTACTTTAGAGGAAGATGTTATTGACTCTATAGTTTTATTTGATCCACTAACTGGGGTTGTTACAAAAAACAAAAAAAGTATAACTATTTCGCCGGCTTCGCATTTTGTTACCAGTAAAGAAAAATTAGATATAGCTATTGAGCGAATTGAAAAAGAATTAAAGGATCGTTTAGAGGTATTAAAAAAAGAAAATAAATTAATTGAAGAACAAAGGCTTAGAGAAAGAACTAATTATGATATTGAAATGTTGCGAGAAACAGGTTTTTGTAATGGCGTAGAAAATTATTCTAGACATTTGGCATTACGAGATGAAGGAGAAACACCAAGTTGTTTAATAGATTTTTTTCCAAAAGATTTTTTATTAGTAGTAGATGAATCACATGTTACACTTCCACAAGTGCGGGGAATGTATAATGGGGATAGAATGCGTAAACAAACATTAGTTGATTATGGATTCCGTTTGCCTAGTGCTTTAGATAATCGACCATTAACATTTTCAGAATTTGAAAACCATATAAATCAAGCGATATATGTTTCAGCAACACCTGGTGATTATGAATTAGAAAAAACTAATGGAGAATATGTTGAGCAAATAATTAGACCAACAGGATTATTAGACCCTATAATTGAAGTGAGAAAAACAGAAGGTCAAATAGATGATATTATTGCTGAAATAAAAGATAAAATAGAAAAAAATGAACGAGTATTAATTACAACACTAACTATAAGAATGAGTGAAGAATTAACTAATTATTTGAAAGAAATGAATATTAAAGTAGCATATTTACATAGTGAAATCAAAACTTTAGAAAGACTAAAAATAATTCAAGATTTAAGATTGGGTACTTATGATTGTGTTGTTGGTATTAATCTTTTGCGAGAAGGACTTGATATACCTGAAGTTAGTTTAATTTGTATTTTAGATGCCGATAAACAAGGATTTTTAAGAAGTAGTAGAAGTTTAATTCAAACAATTGGTAGATGTGCTCGAAATGAAAATGGTAAAGTAATAATGTATGCTGATACTGTAAGTGAAGCAATGCAAATAGCAATTACAGAAACTAAAAGAAGAAGAGAAATACAAGAAAAATATAATAAAGAACATGGTATTATTCCTAAAACTATTACGAAAGAAATAAAAGAAGTAGTTTCTAATGATATTGTAACGGAAAAGAAAAAGAAAGTTAGTAAAAAAGAAAAAGAAAAGATGATTTTAAAAATAGAAGATGAAATGAAAGAAGCTGCTAAAAATTTAGATTTTGAAAGAGCGATGGAATTAAGAGATATACTATTTGAGTTGAAAGGTATTTAAAAAAGCTTAAGTTTATGGTAAAATCAATGAAGTAAAGAGGTGGATGTATGACAACTTTTATATTTGGACATAAAAATCCTGATACTGATACAGTTTGTTCAAGTATAGCATTATCTTATTTAAAAAATGAATTAGGAGGTAAAACTGTTCCTAAAGTATTGGGAAATATTAACGAAGAAACAAAATTTGTTTTAAATTATTTTAATATACCCGTTCCTAATTATTTAAATGACGTACGAGTAAGAATTAAAAATATTAAATATGATAAAAAAGCATATATTAATGAAAATTCGTCGATAAATGAGGCATTTAAATTAATGCAAAAACAAAATATTACTGCTATTCCTTTAATAGATGAAAAGAAAAAATTAACTGGATATGTTACTTTAAAAGAAATAGCTCGTTATTTAATTAATGGTAATAAAGAAATGGTATCGACAACTTTGGATAATATTGTTGAAACATTAAATGCTAAAATAATTGTTAAAAATGATGATATAATTGATGGAAATATATTGATAGCAGGTTTACAAGATAAAACATTTCAAAAAGAAGTTGATTTATCCACAAATGATATTTTAATTGTTGGAGATCGTTATAAAATTTTAGAATATGCAATATCTTGTAAAGTAAAATTAATTATATTACCTTTAAACATTGAATTAGATAAAAAAATATTATCTAAAGCTGAACGTAACAATGTGAATATTATTGCATCTGCATTTAATAGTTATCAAATAGCAAATAAAATTATATTAAGTAACTTTATTAAAAGTATTAATACTAATAAAAATCCAATTACAGTTCATAATGATGACTATTTTACAGACTTTAAAACTATGACACATAAAGTAAATCATACTAATTATCCAATAATAAACAATAAAGATGAATGCCTAGGGTTAATTAGATTAACTGGTCCTAATGAATATGAAAAACAAAAAGTTATTTTGGTAGATCATAATAATTTAGCCCAATCAGTAGATGGAATTGAAGAAGCGGACATATTAGAAATAATCGATCATCACAATTTGGGAGCTATTGGAACTACTGTTCCAATTAATTTTAGATCTAAACCAGTAGGATGTACATCCACTATGATATATGATATGTTTATTGAAAATAAAGTAACTATTCCCAAAAATATTGCAGGTATAATGCTATCTGCTATATTATCTGATACTTTATTATTAACTAGTCCTACAACTACAGAAGATGACCGCTTTGTGGCTGTTAAACTTGCTAGTATTGCTAAAGTGGATATCGATAAGTATGGTACAGAAATGTTAAAAGCAGCAAGTTCTATCGCCGGTAAAAGTGTTGAAGAATTGATAAAAATGGATTTTAAATCATTTGTAGTTGGTTCTAAAAATTTAGGTATTGGTCAAATAATGACAATGGATTTTGAAGGAATAAAAGAAAAAATCACTGAATTTGTAAATAAATTAAATGAAATGGCTAATACTAATTATAGTAATGTAGCAATTTTTGTAACGGATATTATAAAAAATGGTTCTTATGTAATATATGATGAAAAATCTGAAGATATAATTGCTGAAAGTTTTGGAATAAAAAATATTTATCAAGGTGTATTTTTACCAAAATTGGTTTCTCGAAAAAAACAAATTTTGCCAAGCATTTTGAATACTATTGATACAGAAAATTAGGTGATTTATGAAAGCTTTGATAACAGGTGCTTCTAGCGGAATAGGTAAAGCAATGGCTTATGAATTAGCAAATCGTAATGTTGACTTAATATTAGTTGCTAGAAGTAAAGATAAATTAGAAAAAATAAAAAATGACTTAAATGTTAATGTTAAAATAATCGTATTAGATTTAATCAAAGAAAAAAATGTATTTAAACTTTATGATATTATAAAAGACGAAAATGTAGATATTTTAATTAATAATGCTGGATTTGGTCTTTTTGGAACATTTGATAAAACTGATTTAAGTAGAGAATTAGAAATGATTGATTTAAATATCAGAGCTTATCATATTTTAACTAAATTATTTTTAAAGAATTTTTTAAAAAGGAAACACGGTTATATTTTAAATGTATGCTCCAGTGCAGGTTTTATGGCTGGACCTCGTTTAAGTACTTATTATGCTACTAAAAATTATGTGACAAAATTGACTATAGCTATTAATGAAGAACTTCGTCAAAAAGGAAGTAAGGTTTGTATTTCAGCTTTATGTCCTGGTCCAGTCAATACTAATTTTAATAAGGTTGCCCATGGAAAATTTGCAATAAAAGAAATAGATCCTCAGAGAGTTGCAAAATATGCTATCGATAAAATGTTTAAGAAAAAAATGCTTATTGTTCCAACATTAAAAATGAAATTGACATTATTTTTTAGTAGATTTGTACCTTACCGTTTACAATTATTAATAGCCTATCATATTCAAGGAAGAAAGATAAGTAAATGATTCATAAAAATTTAATCTGAAAAGATTGATTTTTTTTTTTTTTTTTTGTATAATGGGGAAAATAGAGGTGTACCCATGAAAAAAATAGCAATATTAGGATTAACAACATTAATAGTATTATCTATAGGAAGTTATACATATTTAACAAGTAAAAATGAAGGAAGTATAGATAAAAAAGAAAAACAAATAAAAAGTACAAATATGCTCACTATGATGCTAGAAACAGAAGCAGGAAGTGGTAGTTATAAAGAAGTGACTCAAAGCGAGTGGCCAACTGATGGATATGAATTTAATGAAGTATTAAGTAAATGTGAAAATGGAGGAATAGTTAATTGGGATAATGATACAAAAAAAATAATAATGAAGTCCAATAAATCTGATAAGTGTTATATATACTTTGATGTCAAAAAAGAGTCATTTGTTGATTATATTATTAATAATGTTTATAAAGAAGATGGATTAAATGGCTTATATTATCATGATGGTCAAGGAACATATACTAATGCTAATCAAGAGGCTGGGGATAATTCCTATAGATATTCAGGAGCAAATCCAAATAATTATGTATGTTTTGGAAGCGATGAGACGACGTGTTCCAATGATAATTTATATCGTATAATAGGATTATTTGATGACGATAGTGATGGTGTATATAATATAAAATTAATTAAATATGATTATACTACAATAGAAATGTTAGGAACAGATGGTAGTTATAAGGGATCTTATGATGGTGATAGGTATTATAAAGGCAACATGTATTTAACAGATATATCGGTATATAGTTGGAGTGGCAATGAAAGTAATGATGGATCAAATGATTGGTCTACTAGTGACTTTAATAAAATAAATTTAAATATAAATTATTTAAATTATTTAAAAAATATAAATAATAAATGGGTTGATATGATAGAACAGACTATTTGGTATTTAGGGGCCGTAGACGATAGTCATAATAAAGCCAAAGAATTTTATAATTCAGAAAGAAGCACTTCTGTAGATGGAAATAATCCTCCTACTTATAAAGATGAAATAGGATTAATGTATCCAAGTGATTATGGCTTTTCATCAAATCCAGATAACTGGAGTAAAGATTTGGACGAATATCAAAGTAATAATTGGTTATTCATGGGCCTAGACGAGTGGACAATAACTCATTCTTTATATTATGATGATAATACTGGAGTATTTTATTTGCGGCATATGAATGATTTAGGGTTTTATGTTGTTAGTTTGAAATATGCTGCACGCCCGTGTTTTTACTTAAAATCTAACGTAATAATTAATAATGGAACTGGCAGTGCCAGTGATCCATTTAGAATTAGTTTATAATTAAAATATTTTTTCTATAATTAATAAAAATTTAAAATAAAATTTGATCAAACTTAAAATAAAATTAGCTAGTATAAGTTTGGCAAATTTTATTTTTTTTAAATTAAGTAGGAAAAAAGCACAAATTTTGATATAATTAAAAAAGAATAGAGGTATATTATGAAAAAAGGTTTTACATTAGTTGAATTATTAATTACAATTGCCTTAATTGCAGTAATTACAGTTAGTGTTGGTGTCAGTATAAGTAGTATGCTAAATCGTCAAGAAGAAAAGGAATTTAAAAAATATGTCGAATTAATTGAAAAATCAGCTTGTACTTATGCTGAGAAAAAAGATTTACCTCAAGTTTCTAGTGAAGTTTCCATTTCTACTTTATTAAGTGAAGGGTTATTATCAAAAGATATTGTTAATCCTAAAACTGATAAAAATATTGAATATTATGGTGCTGATATAATAGGAATAAAATGGATTGATTATGAAAGAGTATGCAATTATGCTCATCCAGAAGGTTCTACAGATAATGAAGATAGTGAAGAAGGATACGAAGATGATGACAAAAATCCATATATATATGCTAAAATTACTGATGTGGAAATTTTGGAGGTTACGGAATCATCAATTACAGTAAAGCCAATAGTGGAAGTTGGAACAAGTCAAATTAATAAATATTATTATAGTATTAATAATGGTGATACCTATGTAAGTTCTAGTGACAATAACTACACATTTACTGGATTAATAGAAGCTACAGAATATAATATAAAAGTTTTTGTTATCGATAATAAAGGATATGAGTCTAATGAATATGCTTTAAAGCAAAAAACAGTGACTAATTTAGGGGGTATAATTGTTAATAAAGATATGTCTTTAAATATAGATGCTAATTATAAAGCTCCATGGATTCGTTTTGAAAGTAATAATACTTTAACATTAAGTGGTGGGGGCAGCTTAGAAGTACCAAACATTACTAGTTTAAATGGTAATAATGCTATTGGAATTGCTGGTAATGGAATAAATATAAGTGTTAACATTGAAAATGTAAAATTAATTGTTGAAAAAGTAACTTCAGGTAATGGGGGAATTGGAACTGGAGAAGACGGTGAAGATGGCGTTAGAAGTTATGGTAAACAAGGAGTTCCAGGTTATGATGCTACAGCTACAGTTAAGGGGGGGAATGGTGGTACAATTAACTTTAATTTAAATAATAGTTCAGAACTTGTGGTTGGAACTATTACAACTGGAAAAGGTGGAAATGCTACAGGTGGTGATGGCGGTAATGGTAGTGATGGCGGTCCTGGAACTGGTGGATCATCAACAGGTTGGCGAACTGGCGGCGATGGCGGTGATGGTGGCAATGGTTCAGATAGTTTTGGCGGATCATCTGGTAATGTCAATATAAATAATCAAGGCATATTAAATATCGATTCAATAACTACAAGCAATGGAGGCGATGCTATCGGGGGCGATGGTGGAAATGGTGGCGATCGGGGTTCTCATCATAGTTTGAGTCACTCATCAGCATATGGAGGTGATGGTGGCGATGGCGGTGATGCAACTAGTGGCAGTAGTGGTTCAATTAGTATTAGTGGTTCTGGAATAGTTAATGTTAGTAATACAACTATCGGAAATATTGGTAAAAGTACTGCTGGCGTTGGTGGAACAGGTGGTTTTGGAGATAAAAGAAGCTATGACGGCGAAGATGGAACTATTAAGTCTGGTATCAAAGGTACTATAATGGGTGTATAAGTAACTTTAAAAAGGGATGATAAATATAGAAACGATTATTAGTATAATCTTAAATAAAAAAGAAGATTTTTATAATAAATATTCTAAAAATAAAATTAATAATGAACTTGAAGAGTATATTTTTAATGAATGTTATGGTGAAATATTTAAAAATAATATTAGAATTAATATTTATATAAGTTACAAAATTGATGATAATGAAAAAAATGAAATGATTGATACCATAAGAAGAACTTTTGGTTTAAAAGTTCAGGATGAATTATATTATTATAATAAAGCTAGATATAAAAAAACTATCCTTTTTTTATTAGGAATAGTTTTTATAGTTTTATATTATTTATTATTTTCTAATATAATAAGGGAGATAATTTTAATACTTGGTTGGTTAGCAATATGGGAATCTGTTTATAGTTTTTTGACAGATTCTAACCGTGATTATATTTATATATATCGTTTAAAGCAATTATCTAAAGCTAAAATCTATTTTTCACAATTACATGATTCCAATTCTTGAGATAAGGTTTTAAGGGAAGATTTTATTTTTTTAGAATCTTCCTTTTCTAATTGATAATAACCTTTTTTATATGCTAAATCAAAAAACTCTTTAGTATATTTATTTATTATTTCAAACATATGAAAGTACTCTTTATATAATTTTGCACAGCTTGCTTCATTTAAAGCATAAGTTGTATTCACAGATAAACATTTTAAATTATCTAAAATATCCATTACAATTTCTTTATCGTTCATTATTTATCCTCACTTTCCATCAATAATTTTATTAAAGTTGAACAATTTTCAAAATGCATATTTGCAATTTTATTGGTTAATTGAGAAATTTCTTTATCTTCAATATAATTTAAATAAAAATCTAATTTTTTAAATGCTATAAAATTCCAATTAAACATATCCTTTATATATGCACTATCTTTTGTCGAAATCATTTCTGGAACGTTTTTCATTTTTATCCCTCCATTTATATTATTGTTCAAAATTTGTTTTATAAGCTGTTATTTTTTGGTATAATTAAATATAGTAGGTGGTCATTATGAAGAAAACTAATAAAGGATTAATAGCAATATATATGTTTGGTTATGCTGCATTTTTAATATTTGCTATTGGGGTAGGATTTTTTACGGTGGAAAATTTAAAAAATGAAAAATTATTAAATGCAGAGTTAGAAGAACTAGATTACTTATTTAATAATTATGATTTAAATTATAATGAAATAGATAAAAAATTAAATAATTATGTTACTACAGATGATTATTTAACTGTTGAAAAAGCTATGAAAGATTATTGGAAGGAAATAGTAAAGAATTGTCGTAGATTAGAAGAAATTTATAACAATCAAGATTTATACTTAGTTTTATCTTTTGATAATTTTTATAGCGATAGTCCTAATTTTATGTTTTCACAAAATATCATTGATACTTCAATAACACAATTGCAAGACGTAAAAAATAATTTAGCATATTTATTTGATAAGAATACAATATTATCTTTTATTGACGAATATGAGTTAGATAAATTTTATATTGATTATTATAAAGATTTGATGATTGATGAAGATACAATTGTTGATAGTAGAAAAGAAATTGAAAATAGTATAGATTATACTATAAATGCTTTAAAAATTTATCAAGAATTATTTAAATTACTTCAAGATAATCAAAATTCGTGGTATTTATATGGTGATTATATTTATTTTGATGATGATAATGTTTTAAATAAATATAATGAGCTTTTAGATTTAATTGAAAATATTGATTTTTCAGATGTAAATATTGAACAATATATATAATAGTCATTTAAAAGTCACTTTAAAAAAATATACTTATTTTGAAAGGACTGATTAAATGGAAATTTTAAAAGTTGAAAATTTGTCAAAAATTTATGGTAAAGGTGAAAATACCATTAAAGCCGTAGATAATATTTCTTTTAGTGTGGAAAAAGGTGACTTTGTAGCCATTGTTGGAGCTTCAGGTTCTGGAAAATCGACACTTTTACATTTACTGGGAGGAGTAGATCGCCCTACAAAAGGAAAAGTATTTATTGATGGTGTAGATATTTATGCTATGGATAATGATGCTTTAGCGATTTTTAGAAGAAGGCAAGTTGGGTTAATTTACCAATTTTATAATTTAATTCCGATACTTGATGTTGAAGAAAATATTACCTTACCAGCACGACTAGATGGTCAAAATGTTGATAAAAAATATTTAAATGATTTATTAGATACTTTAGGTTTGGCAAATAGAAAAAAGCATTTACCAAACGAATTATCCGGAGGGCAACAACAAAGAGTATCAATTGGAAGAGCTATCATTAACAATCCAGCTTTAGTATTAGCGGATGAACCTACTGGAAATTTAGATTCTAAAGCTAGTGATGAAATAGTTTCTTTATTGAAAAAATCAAATGAAAAATATAATCAAACAATTATTGTTATAACTCATGATTTAGAAATTGCATCAAGCGCCAAACGAATAATTACAATTGAAGATGGCAAAATTGTTAATGATGTTAGGAATTAATTATGAATATATTAAATAAGTTAACAATAAAAAATTTAAAACTTAATAAAAAAAGAACAATAGTAACAATAATTGGTATTATTTTATCTACTGCATTAATTTGTGCAGTTGCTGGAATGGTTAGTAGTTTACAAGCAACTTTAGTAGAAAATGCTAAAGTTGAGTATGGGAATAGACATATTACAATTGAAGAAGTTTCTAAAGATAATTTAAAGTATTTTAAAAAGAATAAAAATATTGAAAATATATATATTACACAAAATATTGGTTATGCTTTAATTGAAAATAATCAATATGAATATCAACCGTATTATTATATTGTTGGTTATAGCAAAGAGGCTTTTGAAAATACTACTTTAAATTTGATTAAAGGAAGATTACCTAAAAATGCTTCTGAAATAGTAATTCAAGAAAATATGCTTGATACAACAGGTATAAATATTAATATTGGTGATCGATTATCTTTAGATATTGGAGATCGTACTTGTTCTGATGGTTCAATTTTAAATCAAAATAATCCTTATTATGTTTATGATTCTGAATATAATCCAGTTGATGAATGTCATGAAACATTAGATTATAAATATACTAAAGAATATACTGTGGTAGGAATAATTGATAGATATCCATTTGAAAATTATGAATCACCAGGTTTTACTGCTATAACCTATATGGATAATTATACAAGTAATTCATATGATGTATCATTATTATTTAAAAATCCTAAATATTATGAAACCTATATTAATTCATTAATCAATAGCAAAGATTTAAAAAATTATAATTATAATTTAAATGAAGATTTATTAAGGTGGCAAGGGGCTTCTTTAAGTGATAGTAATGAATCAATGATATATGCAGTAGCTGGTGTTATAATAGCTATAATTATATTAACAAGTATATTTGTTATTCGAAATAGTTTTAATATTTCAGCATCTGAAAAAACTAAACAATATGGAATGTTAGCTAGTATTGGGGCTACTAGTAAACAAATAAAGAAAAACGTTTTACATGAAGGATTTGTATTAGGTTTGATTGGTATTCCTTTAGGTATATTATCTGGAGTATTTGCTGATTTTGTTTTATGTCAAATTGTCAATTGGCTTATCGGTAATATTACTAATGATATTAATTTTGTATTTAGTGTTTCTTTTATAGCTATTTTATTAAGTATATTATTAGGTGTTATTACAATTTATTTTTCTGTAATTAGTGCTGCTAGGAAAGCCAGTAAAATATCACCAATCGAAGCAATTAGAAATAATAAAGAAATAAGGATAAATGCTAAAAAGTTAAAAACTCCAAAAATAATAGGTAAATTATTTGGCATTGGTGGTGAAATTGCTTATAAAAATTTAAAAAGAGCTCGTAAAAAGTATCGTACTACAGTTATTTCGTTAGTTGTGAGTATTTCAGTATTTATTGCTTTAGCTTCATTTATGAATTATGGATTTTTAATAACTAATCAATATTATAAAGATATTCAATATAATATAAGTGTTAGTATTAATAATACTGATGAAAATAAAGATGAAGTAAAAAATATTTATAAAAAAATCAGTTTATTAAATGATGTTAATCAATATTCAATTCACCGTATGGCTTTACTAAAAATAGATTTTAAAAAATATATGAGTGATGAAGGATTTTTTCGTTATTATGGTTATAAGAAAAATGAGTATCCTCAAGAAGATTACATTTCTTATATAGAAATAAGGTCATTAGGAAATGAAGAATATAAAAGATATGTTGAATCAATTGGGGGTACAGTAGAACAATATGAAAATAGTGGTATACTAATTGATGATTTAGTTTATTATGTTGATGATAAATACAAAACTATAAATGCGTATGATATAAAAAAATATAATACTTTTTCCGGTAATTTAGAAAATGATACAGCATTTGATTTACCCATTATTAAAAGAACTTCTAAGAGACCAATGGGACTAGAATCAATATATAATTCCAGTGGTATGATTATAGTATCAGATAAAATAATGGATAAAATATCTAATAATTATATAGAAATGTTTATTAATAGTGATAATGTTGGTGCCTTAGAAAAAAATATTAATGAATTTTTAGAAAGTACAAATTATAAGTATAATTTAACTAATATTGAAGAAATGGTTAATGCCGAAAAATCAATGTTAATTTTAGTTGCAATCTTCCTTTATGGATTTATAATAGTAATTAGTTTAATAGGTATTACTAATATATTTAATACTATTACTACTAATATTAATCTAAGAAGTAAAGAGTTTGCTATGTTAAAATCAATAGGAATGACTAAAAAAGAGTTTAATAAAATGATTAGATTAGAAAGTTTATTTTATGGAACAAAATCTTTAATTATTGGAATACCTTTAGGTTTGCTTGGATCATTTGCAATTTATAAAGCCTTTTTAGTCGGAAATGATATGGGATATATAATTCCTTGGCAAGCAATAATTATTGCAATTATAGTAGTATTTATGCTTATAAGTTTAATAATGCATTTCTCTGTTAAAAAAATAAATAATCAAAATATTATAGAAACAATACGAAATGATAATATTTAAAAAATCATCTGAGGATGATTTTTTCTTGTATTTTTGTTAAAATATAGTATGAAAGGAACAAAATATGTATAAAATATTATTAATAGAAGATAATGAATATATCATCAAAGGAATTAAGTATTTATTAGAGATAAATAATTTTAATATTGTAGTAGCTAAAACATTAAAAGAAGCCAAAAATTTAATTAAAGAAAAATATGATTTAATAATATTAGATTTGATGCTTCCGGATGGAGATGGTTTAGTTTTTTATAATGACTTTTTACACAATTTACCAACTTTAGTATTAACAGCCAAAGATGACGAAGATATAATTTCTTCATCTTTAGATAAGGGTGTAGAAGATTACATAATTAAACCTTTTCGTTCTAAAGAACTTTTATCTAGAATTAATAAAATAATTCATCGTAAACAAAGTAATGAAATAATAAAAGTTGATAATATAAAAGTCGATATAGATGCAAACAGAGTATTTGTAGAAGACAAAGAAATAAAACTAACTAGTTTAGAATATCGTATTTTATTATTACTATTTCAAAATTTAAATCGAATAGTAACTAGAGAAACAATTATAGATCGTATTTGGGATATATCAGGTAATTTTGTGAATGACAATACTTTAACAGTTTACATAAAAAGAATAAGAAAAAAATTAAATAATGATAATATTATTAAAACAATAAAGGGAATTGGTTATAGGGTGGATAAATGAAAAAGTCAAAAATTATGTTTCTATTTATCACCGGCATTATATTTTTAGTAATATTTTTATTAAGTGTTTTTGAATATTTAAATTATGCAAAATTAACTAATAGTTTTGTGGTAAACATAGTTGAAAAAATAAATAATGATTATCCAAATATTGAAATATCAGAAATTGTAGATATTATCAATTCTCCCAACTTGAAAAATAACAATTCTATTTTATATTCATATGGTTTTAGTGAAAATGACATTAATATAATTTCATCATTGCAAAGTAGTTTTTATAATAACTTAAAAATAAATTTTTTAGTATTTTTAATATTTTTATTAATAATAGTTATATATATTAGAATGTGTAAGTATAAAAATGCTAAAGAATTAAAATCCATTATTAATTATTTAAAAAAACTAAATAGTGGTAATTATGATTTACAAATAGATTTAAATAGTGAAGGATTATTGTCAATACTTAAAAACGAAATATATAAAACTACAATTATGTTAAGAGAAAAAGCCGAAAAAGAATTAAAAGATAAAATAAATTTAAAAGATTCGCTTACTAATATTTCGCATCAATTAAAAACACCTTTAACTTCTATATCCTTATTAGTGGATAATTTAGATGATGAAAATATTGATTATAAATTACAAAAAGAGTTTTTAAATGATATTAAAATACAAATAAAAAATATTAATTTTTTAATTATAATTTTACTAAAATTATCAAGGTTTGATGCTAATGTTGTAGTTTTTAAAAAGGAAATTATTAATGTAAAAAAGTTAATATTTGAAATATTAAAGTATATTGATGTAATAAGAGAAGTAAAAAATATTAATGTTCATGTAAGTGGTGCTAATGATATAACATTTATTGGGGATTATAAGTGGGAATTTGAAGCTATTAGCAATATATTGAAAAATTCACTAGAATATACATCAGAAAATAAAAATATTTATATTAGTTTTAGTAAAAATAATCTTTATACGGAAATTCTTATAAAAGATGAAGGTAAAGGAATGACTAATGAAGAAAAGAAAAAAATATTTGAACGATTTTATAAAGGACCTAATTCTACTACAAATAACTTTGGCATTGGTATGTCTTTAGCTAAAGAAATTATAAATAAAGATAATGGAAAAATTAAAATAGAATCAGAAATAAATAAAGGAACAACTTTTAAAATTCGTTATTATAAATAGTTTACTTATTTGTATTATTTCAGTATAATAAGCATGGAGTGACTAGTTTGAAAAAAAATAGCAAATTATATGAAAATATTAAAATAAAAAAAACTTCTTTGTTCATTGGAATAATGCTGTTAAGTATTAGCATATTTGTGGGAATAGTTGTAGTTTTATTAAATAAAGATAGGAAACCCAAAACATTAAATAATGCACATAATGTTGGAGTTTATGTTACTGCTGATATCAAACTAGAATCTTCATTTGCCAACTCTAATAATGAAAATGATTATGAACTATTTTACTTAATAAATATTAATGATTTTTATTATATTATTAAATCTAATCACAAATTGGATAATTCTAATTTAACTGTTTCTGGTATTACTGAAGAGATACCAAATACTATCAAACAATATGCTATAAATTATTTAAATAATATAGGTTTGGATGTAAATAGTAATAACTTTGCTAATTATGTAAATAATTATTTAATAAATATTAATTATGATATAAATGATAAAAATAAAACTGTGTTTTTATTTATGAGTATAGGTATAGTAATAAGTTTAATATTAATAATGCATTATATTTATAAATATATTAAAAGAACTAAATTTTTAAAAAAATATAGGAATGTTTTCGAGGAAATAGAAAATGAAAAAAGTTATTATTTTTTAGTAGGTAAGACATATTTAACTACTAATTACTTAATAAGTGTAAATAAAAATATTAAAATTTATAATTTAAAAGATATAATTTGGGTATATCCTTTTGAAAGAAGATATAAAGGTAAAATTGTTTTGAAAAGTATATTTATAATGGATAATTCTGGAAATACTAATAATATAGCAATAATAAAGGATATGAAACATATAGATGATTTAGAAAATTTTTATGATAAATTAATAGATAAAATTCCTAATGCATTATTTGGTTATACTAATATTAATAAAGAAAAAAGTAAAACATTAATACATTAATTAGTTTTAAATTTTAACTAGATTGTGAGATGATAATAATGATTGAATTAAAAAATGTATCTTTTACACGTGATAATAAAAAAATTATAGATAATATTAATTTACAATTGGATGACAAAAAGTTTTATTGCCTTACAGGACCTAATGGTAGTGGTAAATCAACATTAGCTAAATTGATTGTGGGAATTGAAAAACCTGATTCTGGAAATATTTATTTAAATGGTATTGATATTACAAATAAAACTATTGATGAAAGAGCTAATATGGGAATTGGTTTTGCTTTTCAACAACCGGTACGATTTAAAGGAATAACGGTTTTTGATTTATTAAAGTTTGCAGTTAATAAAAATATAAGTCGTCATGATGCTTGCAATTATTTATCTAAAGTTGGATTGTGTGCTTTAGAATATGTTGATCGTGAGGTAAATAATTCGTTATCTGGGGGAGAATTAAAGAGAATAGAAATTGCCACAGTTATAGCCCGTAATCCTAGTGTTGCAATATTTGATGAACCAGAAGCTGGAATTGATTTATGGAGTTTTCAAAATTTAAATAATGTATTTAAAAAATTAGATTCAATAAATAAAGGAGTTACTTTAGTTATTTCTCATCAAGAAAAAATATTAGAAATAGCTGATGAAATAATTCTTTTAGAAAAAGGGAAAGTTACAAAGATTGGAAAAAAAGATAGTATTTTAAATACGTTATTTCCTAATTCTAAATGTTGTCAAAAGGTGAAATATGAATAAAGTAGATGAATTATTATTAGAAGAAATTGTTGGTAAAGATTTAAAAAAAGCTGATGCTTTAAATATTCGTAAAAATGGAGAGAGTATTGAAAGAAAAGTTTCTCCTTTTATCAATATAGTACCCAAAAAAGATAAAAATGGAATTGATGTATTTGTTAAAGATGATGTTAAATTTGGTATTATTCATATTCCAGTTATAATTACTGAAAGTGGATTAACTGATATTGTTTATAATGATTTTTATATTGGTAAAAATTCTAACGTAATTATTATGGCTGGATGTGGAATTCATAATGATTTACATAAGGATTCAGAACATGATGGAATACATCGTTTCTTTTTAAGTGAAAATTCTAAAGTTCAATATGTTGAAAAACATTATGGGGAAGGTTTAGGTAGTGGTAAAAGAATTTTAAATCCTACTACTGAAGTATATATGAAATCAGGATCTCTTATGAAAATGGATACTTTACAAATTAAGGGTGTTGATGATACTATTAGAATAACTAAAGCAGAACTGGCAGAAAATACAACTTTAGTTGTTAATGAAAAGATATTAACTAATAAAGCTCAAAAAGCTTATACAAAATTTATTGTTGAATTAAATGGTGAAAATTCTAGTGTGAATTTAACTAGTAGATCAGTTGCAACGGAAGATTCCTATCAAGAATTTAAATCTGATATTATTGGAAATACTAAGTGTTATGCTCATGTAGAATGTGATGGTATTTTAAAGGATAAAGGATGTATTAAAGCTATTCCACAAATATATGCCAAAAATATCGATGCTAATTTAATTCATGAAGCTGCAATTGGAAAAATTGCTGGAGAGCAATTGCTTAAATTAATGTCTTTAGGATTAAGTGAAAAAAAAGCCGAAGAAGCTATTATTCAGGGCTTTTTAAAATAGGGGATATATGCAAAAATTAATATTAATAAGACATGGAGAAAGTATTTGGAATTTAGAAAATAAGTTTACAGGTTGGACTGATGTTCCTCTTTCAGAAAATGGTATTCAAGAAGCTATTGAAGCTGGTAAAAAATTAAAAAAATTACATTTTACTTTTGATATAGCTTTTACATCTTATTTAAAACGAGCTAAAGAAACTCTTAATCTGATTTTAAACGAATTGAATTTAGATATTCCTATATTTTATAGTTATAAATTAAACGAACGACATTATGGTGCCCTACAAGGATTAAATAAAGAAGAAACAAAAGTAAAGTATGGGGAAAAACAAGTTATACTTTGGCGAAGAAGTGCTAACGTAAGACCTCCAGCATTAACTACAGATGATTTAAGATATCCAGGTAATGATCCTATGTATAAAAATATTCCCAAAGAATTTTTACCATTAACGGAAAATTTATTGGATACAGAAAAAAGAGTAGTTGATTATTATGAAAATGTAATTATACCAGAATTAAAAAAAGAAAAAAGAGTAATTATTGTAGCACATGGTAATAGCTTAAGGGGATTAATTAAATATCTTGATAAATTAAATGATAATGAAATTATGAACTTAGAAATACCAACTGGAATACCAATTTGTTACGAATTAGATAATAATTTAAATCCTATTAAACATTATTATTTATAGTCGTTAATAAACAATCCTTATATTTTTAGCATAAGATAATATAAGGAGGAGGCTTATGAATTCCAATTTTTATAATAATTATAATTCTTTTGATAATTATAAAGTTTTTAATTATCGAAGTGATAAAAAAATATTTAATAGTGAAGAACTAATTACATTAAATCAAGCAATTGATTTAATAAAAAAATCTATTACAGATGAAAAAGAAGATGAATTATTTTATGATTTATTAATTACTCAAGCACCATCAGAAAAAGAAAAAAATATTATTAAAAGTATTAGAGATGATGAAAGAAAGCATAATATTATTTTAAGGGAATTGTTTTATGAAATTACTGGCCAAACATTATCACAAGATATAATGAATGCAGAATTTAATTACAATAAAAATTATAAAGAAAATTTAGAAAAAGCTTTATTTGGGGAGATAGATGCAGTAGCAAAATATCGAAAAATAATGAGTGCAATGCCAAATGGTGATAGTTATAATTTATTAATGGCTATATTGACTGATGAATTACGTCATGCTGATAAATATAAATAAAAAAATAGAGCTTGATAACGAGATAATAGAAATAATTTATATGGGAATATCTCAAAATGATAATATCAATTTTAAAAAAATAGAAAAATTAATAGATGGTTTTATAGATAAAATAAAAACTAATGATATGATAAATAATATAGCAATTTTAAGAACAATTTTAAGAGAATATCAAGAAAAAACACTAGTTATTTTTTATCAAAATGATACTACATCTGAATTAGTAAAATATGATAACTTAAACTTATTACTATATGAAAGAAATCAAAAAAATAAATATTTTGATAAATATAAAATTAAATATGCACCAATATATGGTATTAAATTAAATTATAATAATCAGGATAAGGATATTAGTGATTATTTACGAATAGAACTTGTATCTAAGGAAATATCTGAATTGATTAAAAAAATTTTTTATTTACAAAATATTCATACATTGGATTTAACATATAATGATAAATTATTAATAGAAGTTTATAAATTGTTTTATGAAGAAAATCCAGATTTTGCGAGTCATGATATAAATATAAAAATACAAACAATGATATCTATTTTAGGCGAATTCGGAATTACTTTGCCAGAAAATTATTCTTTTAATTTATTTAAAAACAATCTAATGCCATTATCAATTAATTTGGAACAACAAGTTAATAAATTATATCCATTCGGAGAAATAGTAAATGCAGAATATGAAAAATATTTAGATGCTGAATCGAAAAGGATAATACAAATTGTAGGCAAATATATTAGAAATAATGTTTATTATGAAAAAAATCCATTAAAACTATTGATAAATTTAAGTAAAGTAATATATGCAGAAAAATATTGTTTTTCAAATTTTGATTTTAATACAATATCAAGATTTACAAATGTTTCAATAAATGAAATAGAGTCAAATTTGAAATTAGTAAAAAATATAGAAAGGCAGATTCTTTATTCAAGCAATTAAACATAAGGAGATTTAAATGAAAGTATTGTTATTTACACATAAAAGCGATATTGATGGTATGGGAAGTGTTATTTTAGCAAAATTAGCTTTTAAAGAAGTTAATTATATATAATGTGAAATGTCTAATTTGAAAAGTCAGATTTTAAAAGCTTATGAAAATGGTAGTATTTATAATTATGATTTAATATTTGTTACAGATTTATTTTTAGATGATTCTATTTTAAATAAGATAACTAATAATTTACAATTATTTAATAAATTTTTTATTTTTGATCATCATGAATCAGCACAAAATTAGGATACTTCCAAATATCCTTTTATTACTTTAAAAATTGCAAATAAAAAAGGATTATGTTGTGGGACTAGCCTTTTTTATGAGTATTTAATTATTAAAAAGTATTTAGATAGTAAAAATGGAGCTATTAAACAATTTGTTGAACTAACCAGAAAATAAGAATAAAACAAAGTAAAAGATAAAAATTTAAATTATGCACAAAACATATATTATTGTAATTTTATGAATTTGGAAGTTGGTGTTGTATTTATCGATTATGAATATCGCAATGATTTAACACAATTTTTAAGGGAAAATCATTATAATATGGATTTTATTATGTTAATAGCTATAGATAATGGAACAATTTCTTTAGTATTAAAAAAAATATTAATGTAAGATTAGTGGCTGAAGCAATGGGTGGTGGAGGACATGACGAGGCTGCTAGTAGTATTATAATTAAGCAACATATAAAAAAGATAATTGATATTATTATAAAAAAGTTTAATTAATTTATCGTTTGTTGAAACTTGGTAATATCTAAAATATTAAATAGTGTTGTACTTATATTTATACTTATGTTAATTGCAATAGTTGCTATATGAAAAAAATAAGCGGTAGTTAAAATGGTTTATTACTAATTTCGTTTACTTAGTATTAAAGTATAGTAAGATTAATAGGATGTGTAATTAGTTATTCGGTTGGCTCTATACTCTGTAAAATAGTATGTAGAAGAACTTTAAGTTTTCTTTTTTTAGTTTTATAAGTGTAATTTTTAATAAGTTCTATTATTTTTGAATTGGGTTTAAATTCTTCTATAACTTTAAATTCAAGCATAAAAATGACCTCCTTTCTAGGAAGATAACATTAAAGTTTAATATTTATATAAAATAAAAACTTACAAACTTTTTATAGTTCGTAAGTTGTATTCAAATGGAGCGATAACTTTACTTGTATTCGAAATTTTATACTCTCAAGATTGATTAAATCAACTAAATAAATTATATCAGTTTTTAAGATTATTTCAAGTGGATTATAGAAAAAAGAACTTAAATATTGTATAATATTGATTAATAATTTATCTTTACAAGAAGCAGGAGGTAAAAAAATGGTTTATTTAAAAAAATTTACTTTATTAGATGAACTTCAAGAACACGATATAGTTTGTTATGAAGAAATAAGAAGAATATTTAATAATTATTATCCTTTACATTTATTTTCAACTAAATCTTTTAAAAATATAGATTTTGATAAAATTACAATTTTTTATGGTGGTAATGGTTCAGGAAAAACAACATTAATAAATATTATTTCAGAAAAATTAAATGCTTCAAGAAAGTCATCAATTGATAAAGGTTCATATTTTGATTTATATGTTAAGCATTGTGATTATGAAATGTCGTTTGATGAACCAACTGAAATAAAATTAATAACAAGTGATGACGTTTTTGATTATCTTTTAGATGTACGTTCAATCAATGCTAATGTTAATAGACAAAAAGAAAAATTAAGTAAAGAGTACTTAGATTATAAATTTAATAAAGATGGAAATTCATTTGACAATTATGATGAGTTAAAAACAAGTTATGAAGCAAAAAGAAAATCAATGTCTAAGTTTGTTAGAGAACGATTAGGAAATAATAATATTATAGAATGGTCAAACGGTGAATCAGCTCTTATGTTTTGGGAAAGGGAAATAGAAGAAGATAGCATTTATATTTTAGATGAACCAGAAAACAGTTTATCTGCAGAAAACCAATTAAAATTAAAGAAATTTATAGAAGATTCCGTTAGATTTTATAATTGTCAATTTATAATTTCTACACATTCGCCATTTTTATTAAAACTTATGGATGCTAAAATTTATGATTTAGATCAAATTCCTGTGACTACTAAAGATTGGACAGAATTATCTAACGTTTTAGTATATTATAATTTTTTTAAAGAATACGAAGATGAATTTAATAAAAAATAGGATAGTGTAATATAATAATTTTGCAGTAGTGATTGGAATTATTTCCTACTTTAACGAGTCGTTAAGGGACTAAATTAATTATGACGATTAAATAGTAATACTCCAAAGGACTAACCTACACGTTGTGTAGCCGCTTCGTTGCACTTCGCTTTAAGTCCATTTCCATATTACAATATCGTTAGTACTGCATATACGGGAGGTAGTAAAAATGTGGAAATACATAGGTACAAAAGAATGTAATGAGTTTTTACTATCTCTCAATTTAATTAATTGTAAAGATGATAAAAAATACATAAAAACTATTTATTCCATTAGTAATAATATAGAAAAAAATTATAAAATATATAAAATAAAAAAACGTAATGGTAAATATAGAACTATATATGAACCAAATTTAATTTTAAAACAAATTCAAAAACAAATCTTAAATAATATACTTAATAATAAGTCTATATCAAAATATGCAAAAGCATATCATAAAGGAATTCAATTGAAAGACAATGCGATTCCCCATATTAATAAAGAAATGATTTTAAAGTTGGATATTAAAGATTTCTTTGAAAATATATCATTTTTAGATATTTATAATTATTGCTTTCCTATAGAATATTTTCCTAAATCAGTTGGAATGATATTAACTTATTTATGTACATATGATAATCACTTAACTCAAGGGTCACCGACTTCTGCCTATATATCAAATTTAGTAATGAAAGAGTTTGATGAAGAATTAGGAAATTGGTGTAATTTAAGGAATATATCTTATACAAGATATTCAGACGATATGACTTTTTCTGGTGCATTTAATCCTAGTGAATTAATAACTAAAGTTAGAAAAATGTTATATAAATTAGGATTAGAATTAAATAATGATAAAATTCATATAGTATATAAGTCTTCTAGTCAAAATGTTACAGGAATTGTAGTTAATGAAAAAATGCAGGTTAATGTAAAATATCGTAATAAGATAAGACAAGAAATATATTATATTAAAAAGTTTGGATTAAGTTCTCATTTAAAAAAATGTGACATTAATATTGATTCAAAAAGATGTTTAAATATATTATATGGAAGAGTTCTCTATGTTTTACAGATTAATGAAAATGATAAAGAATTTATAAAATATAGGCAATTTATTGAAAATTTAAAAAGACAATGTAAGTCATAATGACCTAGAATGAGAGTGTAAAATAAAGTGTGTAAGTAAGAAAAAACTTATACACTTTTTAAGTGCAAGACCAATTAATTTTGGCTTTAAGTTCATCACTCATATTGATTTTCTTTTTTATTATTTTTATCATTATATCACACCAATCCTTTCTTTTAACAAAAAAAATCAACTTTTCAGTTGATTTAATCATTAACGTCACATTGGTGCGACGATTTTACCTTATGGAGCAATAACAAAGGTTATTTGAAACTTCTAGAGAAAGTTGACAAACAACTAATTTCTAATAATATTTTAACACAAATTTTGTTATTTTAGACAAAAAAGTTTAAAAATATGTTATAATATGTTTTACAAAGGGAGGTTTTAAGGTTGAAAATAAATAATTAAAATTAAGGCATACAAAAGGATTTCAAAAAATCAAAATTTTTTTGAAATGAAATT
>CALVVG010000004.1 GCA_944363795.1 uncultured Bacilli bacterium
TTATATATATTTATGTTTTTTATTTTTGAAAAAAATAAAAATTAAAAAAAATTTAAATAAAAAAAAATTGATTTTTTTTTTTTTTTTTTTTTTGTATAATGATGGAAAATAGAGGTGTACCCATGAAAAAAATAGTAGTAGGAATAATATTAATAATAACAATAATAGCAGTAGGAAGTTATCAATATTTAGCGAGTAAAAATGAAGTAAGTACAAAAGAAAAACAGATAAAAAGTACAAATATGCTCACCATGATGTTAGAAACAGAAGCAGGAACAGGAGTTTATGAAGAAACAACAGCCAGTGAGTGGCCGATTGATGGCTATGTATTTAATGAAACATTAAGTAAATGTGAAAATGATAGTGAACTTTCATGGGATAATAATTTAAAAAAAGTAATATTTGCATCGACTAAAGCAGATAAGTGCTATATTTATTTTGATATAAAAAAAGATCCAACATTTGCTGATTATATTATAGATGAAGTATATAGTGTGGATGGAACAAATGGATTATATTATCATGATGGACAAGGAACATATACAAATGCCAATCAAGAAGCTGGAGATAATTCATATCGCTATAGTGGTGCGAATCCCAATAATTATGTATGCTTTGGGAGTGATGCTGCAACCTGTCCAAATGATAACTTATATAGAATAATAGGGTTATTTGATGATGATAAAGATGGAATATATAATATTAAATTAATCAAACATGATTATACAACAAGTGATATTCTAGGAACAGATGGTAGAGATTATGTAGGATTATTACAATCCTTTATAATTGATAATTATAAAGGAAATATGGATACTAATACTATAGCAACATATAGATGGAATAATGATGAAAGTATAAGTGAATGGGGATCAAATAATTGGACTACTAGCGAATTAAATATTATTAATTTAAATGACAACTACATAAACTATTTATATAGTATAAATAGCAAATGGGTAGAAATGATAGACAATACAACTACATGGTATTTAGGAGGAGTAGATGGTAGTGATTATACAGCCAAAGAATTTTATGAAGGAGAACGGAATAATTTAAGCTATGGTAATAATCCAATAACTTATAAAAACCAAATAGGTTTAATGTATCCTAGCGATTATGGATATGCTATTAGTTCAGAAGGCTGGAGTACTAGTTTGCATTATTATTATAATGAACCATTAATAGCAAATAATTGGATGTTTATGGGATTGAATGAGTGGACAATAACCCATTATTTGTATGACAAAAGTTCCGTATATCGTTTTTATTATGACGGTGGTTTTAGTTATGATACAGCAGATAGCGTTGGGGTTGTAAGACCAACATTTTATCTTACTAGTAATGTTCTAATAATGGAAGGCAATGGTAGTTTAAATAATCCATATAGATTAAATTTATAATATTATTAAGGCAATTTTTTAAATTGCTTTTTTGTAAATTAAATGTTAAGTGATTGTAAAAAAATTGACGTTTTAATTGATGAGAATTATAATTTAATTAGCATAGATACCTGTTGGTGGTATTATGAATGGAGGGATAAACATGCTAAAAACCAAGGTTGGTTATAGTGAAAATGTTGATGCATTTTCATCTGGTGTTGAAACAGCCAAAATGGCTAATGTTATAGAAAATCCTCAAGTTGGATTATTCTTTACAAGTTGCGTTCAAGACCAAAATGAACTTATGAAAGGAGCAAAAAGCATTTTAGGTGAAGTTCCGATTATCGGATGTACATCTTCTGCTGCTTTATGTACTCAAGATGGATATTTAAATAAGGAAACTGGATATTCTGGAATGATGCTTTTTGGTGGTGATGCGGAAGTAGTAGTTGCTGGTTCTAAAAAAACAGATGAAACACCAAGAGAAATAGGGCAAAGAATTGCTAAAGAAGCAATTAGCAAAAGAAAAGGAGAAGATAAGGAACCAGATTTCTTCTTTATGAGTGCTAGTCCAGCTAATGAAGAAGAATATCTAAAGGGAATTCAAGACGTTATTGGCAATATTCCAGTTTTTGGCGGTTCAGCTGCTGACAATACTGTTGAAGGTAAATGGAGTATTTTAAATGATGGGGAATGTTTCAGCGATGGTTGTGTTATAGCTATATTTTATACTGATGGTAAAATGGCTAATATCTATACAGGAGCATATCATGAAACAGAAAATGCTGGTATAATAACTAAAGTAGAAGGTAGTAGAACTTTAGTGGAAATTGACCATGAACCAGCACTAAAAAAATATGCAGAATGGACTCATCAAAATGTTGAAGATTTAATGGGTGGAAATTTATTAACTGCTACAATTTGTGCGCCACTTGGAGTAAAAGATCCAATTGGAAAAGTTATTGCTGTTCGTCACCCAATGAATGGAAATGCTGATTTATCAATGAATATTGGAGCAGATCTTGCTGAAAACACTGCGGTGATTCAACTTACAAATTCTCCAGAAGGAATATTAAAAGCTAATGAAGAAACTATTTGTAAAGTTAATGATTTGATGGAAAGTGACGTTAATTCTTATTTCTTAATACATTGTGGAGGACGTCGTTTAGGATTAGCATTAGCCAATATTGAAGATAAGATTTATCCAGAAGTAAAAAAAGTTATACCTAATAAAGAGTTTTTAATGGTATTTACATTTGGTGAATACGGACAAGGAGATCATTCATCTAATACAGTTGGTGGATTGTCACTTTCATATACTGGATTTGGTGAATAATTGTAAAAGAATAAAAAGGAGAATAAATGAAAAGTTTAATAGGAAATTTATGGCGGGATTCTAGCGATGGAAAAGTAATTGAAGTTATGAATCCTGCAACTAATCAATTGGTAGATACAGTGCCAAGTTTAACAAAAGAAGATGTAGAAGAAGCAATTAAATATGCAAAAGATCATCAAAAAGAATGGGAAAAATTATCTGTAGTTGCTAGATGTGATATATTGACTAAATTCGCCGAATTAGTTGAAAAAAATAAAGATGAACTTGCAAAACTATTATCTGATGAAACAGGTAAACCAATTAAAGAAGCTTATAATGAAATAGCTAATATTCAAATTGGAGTTCCTGCTTATGTAGAAAAAGTTAAACACGAATATGGAAATATTATTTATCGTGGAACTGAAAAAGGTCAAGAAAATACAATTCAATACACTATACAACAACCATTAGGTGTTGTGGTAGCTATTATTCCTTTTAATTTCCCAAGTGATATTTTTATTAATAAAATACCACCAGCATTATTGATGGGAAATGCTTGTATACTTAAACCTGCTAGTGCTAATCCTCTTACACTTACTAGATATGTAGAGCTTTTAGTTGAAGCTGGTGTTCCTGCAGGAATAATATCTGTAGTTCATGGATCAGGTTCAGTAGTAGGAACTGCTTTAACAAGTAGTAAATTAGTTGATATGGTAAGTCTTACTGGTTCTACAGCAGCTGGAATAGATGCCGCCAAAAATTGTGCTGAACATTGTGCACATAGTTCTCTAGAATTAGGTGGTAATGATGCATTTATTTTATGTGCTGATGGAGATATTGATCTTGCTGTTGAGGAAACAGTTTGGGGAAGACTTTATAATACCGGGCAAGTTTGCTGTGCTAGTAAAAGATTTTTAGTAGAAAATTCAGTAAAAGACGAATATATTAATAAAATGATTGCAAAAATTAAATCTTTAAGAGTAGGAATGCCTTCTGAAATGAGCACAGATATCGGCTGTTTAATTAGTGAAGAAGCAGCTATTGAAGTAGAAAAACAAGTAAATGAAACAATTGCTCAAGGTGCTAAATTGGTCTATGGTGGCAGAAGAAAAGGTGCTTTTTATGAACCTACTATACTTGATAATGTTACTCGTGATATGGATGTAGCTAAAGATATGGAAATATTTGGCCCAGTAATTCCTGTAATTGGATTTGATACGATTGAAGAAGCAATAGAAATAGCTAATAGTTCGATATACGGATTATCTGGTTCAATAATCACTCGTGATTTTAATAAAGCTATAAAAGTTAGTGAACAAATGGATTGTGGTGGATTTGTTATCAACGGAGCTAGTTTCTTTAGATCTTTTGAGCAACCATTTGGTGGTTGGAAATATTCCGGTATTGGTAATGAAGGAATCATGACTACGTTAAAAGAAATGTCTAGAACAAAAACCGTTATTTTAAAAAATATTACAAAATAAATTAAAGAAGAGTATGTAAATATTTGCTCTTTGAATATTAAAGGAGAAAAAATATGTTTAATTATAAAGGAAGAGTAGTTGTAATGACTGGTGCATCATCAGGTTTAGGCAAACAAATGGCTCGAGGATTTGCCAAACAAGGTGCAGATTTAGTATTAATGGCAAGAAGAGTTGAAAAATTAGAAGAATTAGCACAAGAAATTAAAAGTATGGGTGTTGAAGCATTACCAATTAAATGTGATGTTACCAATGTTGCTGAAGTAAATGAAGCTGCCAAAGTTGTTGAAGAAAAATTTGGTAAAGTAGATGTACTAGTTAATTGTGCTGGTAGTGCCAAAAATAATGGTGTACTTAACATGACTGATGAAGAATGGCAATTTACAATAGATACTGATATGAATAGTGTATTTTATGTAACACGTGCTTTTGCTAATATTATGAAAAAAAATAGTTATGGACGTATTATTAATATTGCCTCTATGTATGGTATGGTTGGAAATATGGCTATGGATACTGTTGCATATCATACAAGTAAAGGCGGAGTAATTAATTTCACTAGAGCTGTAGCTGCAGAACTGGCAAAATATGGTATTACTTGTAATGCTATTTGTCCCGGATATTTCGATACAGAACTTACACATGACACTTTAATTACAGATGAATTTAAACAATATATGAAAGCCACTGTACCAGTTGGGAGATATGGTAATGAAGGTGAGCTTAATGCTGGAGCAATATTCTTAGGTAGCGAAGAAAGTGGATACGTAACTGGAATTATATTGCCGATAGATGGTGGATACACTTGTGTATAATTAAAAGCCTATATTAATTGGCTTTTTTTTGTTGAAAAATTTCTTGTAAAATAATACCACTTTTTTTTATATTGTGATATAATAAGCAGGCATTAGAAGAGGTGGGAAATGAACATTAAACAATTATTAGAAAAAATAGGAAAGAAAAATTTTAATATTATATTTGAAGATCCTAAAATTGAAATAGCGATTGGGAGTGGTTTAGGCATTATTCCAAATCAAAGCCATTATTTAAAGTTAGGATTAATGCCAGAGCTTAAATTAAGTAATAAAGAAAAAAATCAAATAGCAGATGAGTTTAGATTTTTATTAAAAAATGCAGGTATTAATGAAGATACGATTTGTAAATTAAATAATTTTAATAAAGACGATTTAACTTTTGTGTGTAATATTGGTGATTGTCCAATAGGAATTATGGGAATAAATTGTGAAAACTATTTAAAAAATTATATTACTTTTACATTAATGAGTGATATTAATACTATTACATATGAATATACTAGAAATGATAAATATTATCCAGACAAATTTGAGTTTCAACGTAAATGCATAAAAAATTTTTTTAATGATAGTTGCTGCTATTACTCTCAAAAATCATCAATTTTTAGAGCTACTTTGATATGTAAAGATTATAATTTACATATTGAAATTGATAATCTAGACAAAAATTCTAAACAAGAAACAGGTATTATTGAAAACGAAGAAATTTTAATTGATCGTTTATTAAATTTAAAATTTCCAATGGATATTAAGCAAGTTTATGAATTAATAAAAGAAGCTTCTTTAAAAAATATTTTTGAAATTCCTAAAATAGTTATTCAACTTGGTAAAAATAACGTTAATCAAAAAAGTGCCATTTTAGAATATATTAAAATTTATTATGGAATTGTTGAAAGGCTAAGTGTAACTCGTGATGAAAAAAAAATAACTTTTAGTAATAATAATTGGATTTATGAAGATGCAAATGTTTTAGTTAAAAAAGTTAATGATAATATTGATTGTAAAATTAATGAAGAATCCAAAGAAAATATTTGTTTATCAGAAAATGAATTAAATGTTATAAAACGTGAAGTTGATGATGCTATTAAATTAACACGTGACTTAGATCATATTAAAACCCCATATTAATCATGGGGTTTTAATATGAAGTTTGATATAAATCTACGTATTCTTCAAGTGTTAATTTTTTTTCATATATGATTTTAGCAGCATCTTTACCAACGTATCTTATATGCCAATTTTCAAATTGATATCCAGTTATATTCGTTTTATCTTCCGGAAAACGAATAATAAAACCAAAACGATAAGCGTTATTACTAAGCCATTTATAATTTTCATCTGTTAATCGAGTATTACCTGTTAAATTGGTATTTTTTAAATCAATAGATAATCCTGTTTGATGTTCAGAATACCCTGGTCTTGCTGAGTAAGTATCTGCCGCTTTTACTCCATCGCTAGCTACATAATTATTATATAATGTTTTTTGAAAATTATAGTTTCTAAATGCGGTAGTAGGCATAAAATTTATGTTTTCTTCTTCTTTAGCAGCTTGCTGTAATTCTTTAAATGGTTCAACAATAACCGAACGCATTGGTACATTATTACCATAAGCACCTGGAAGGTATTCTAGATCATCTGGTGTATAATTATTTGGTAAATAATTATATTTATTGACTAATACATATAAACTATTTGGATCATTTACTTCTTTAGTGTTAGTATAAACTGGTAAATCTAAATTTATATTTACATAGGTAACAATGGTTTGGTAACTATAATTATTTTTTTGATAATAGGCATTATATCTATCTATTTTACTAACATCAAAGTTAGTAAATTCATAATAATTATGAATATCGATATAATCTAAATTAGATAATTTAGTTATGTTACTATCACTAAGTTTCATAATCAAATTTATTTCTTTGCCACTATATCCCTTTGGTAAAAAAGTAGTTAATATATAACTAAAATTTTCTTTATCTGTAAATTCTATATCTTTATATTCATTTAAATATTTTTCATCATAAATATTATTTAGTAATACATATTCTAAAGTTTTTGAATAATTGTCAGATGAAATATTATTAACTTGCATTAGTTTTTCAACTTCACTAGTAATTTCCTCTTTTGTTTTAAATATTTTATTATAAATTAAATAAATACTGCTAAAAACAATGAGTAATAATAAAAATAATATAATAAATTTTCCTTTCTTCTTTAATTTTTTTCTTTTTTTCACATTATCACCTTAAATATTATATCATAATTATACTCAGCAATTTAAAATTAAATTTTTATTTTTTTTATTTTAATGTAAAAGTATAGTCAAAAAAACTTTTTTAATATATAATAATATTTAAGTTTTAAAATAAATGAGGAGTGATTATATGTTTGAATATATGGGAGATAGAATAAGTAAAGCAATTAAAAATATTAAAGGAATGGGTAAAATTACTGAAGAAAATATATCTGATGCAATGCGAGAAATTAGAATTGCTTTGCTGGAAGCTGATGTTAATTATCAAGTTGTCAAGGAATTTGTAGCTAACGTTAAAGAAAAAGCTTTAAATGCAGAAGTAGAAAAAAGTATTAAACCAGATGAATTATTTTTAAAAATAGTTAAAGATGAATTAGTTTCCTTATTAGGTGGAGATTATGTACCATTAGAGATTCATAAAGTACCAACAATTTTGATGTTAGTAGGACTTCAAGGAAGCGGTAAAACAACTACTGCTGGGAAATTATCTAATTTTTTAAGAAAAAAACATGCTAAAAGCCCACTTTTAGTAGCAGGTGATATTTATCGACCAGCAGCAATAGATCAACTTAAAACCATTGGCAAAGAATTAAATATTCCAGTGTTTAGTGAGGATAAAAAAAATGTTACTGATATAGTAAATGATGCATTAATTTATGCTAAAGAAAATAAGCATGACTATATTATTATTGATACTGCGGGACGATTACAAATTGACGAGGCCTTAATGCAAGAATTAAAGGATGTAGATGCTGCAGTTAATCCGGATGAAAAAATACTAGTAATTGATGGATCTATGGGGCAAGATGCTATTAATGTTATTACAGGATTTAATGAAGCTTTAAATTTAACAGGTTGTATTCTAACAAAATTAGATGGTAATACTAAAGGTGGAGTTGCCTTATCGGTAAGACATTTAACTCATATTCCAATTAAATTTATTGGTAATTCAGAAAAAATGGATGGATTATCAGAATTTTATCCGGAAAGAATGGCTGAACGTATTTTGGATATGGGAGACATTTTAGAAATTGTTTCTAAAGTTGAAGATGTTATTGATGCAGATGAAGCAAAAAAACAAGCTATAAAAATGAAAAAAGGAACTTTTGATTTAGAGGACTTTTTATCAACTATTAAACAAATAAAAAAACTAGGACCACTTGAAAATATTTTAAAAATGCTTCCACAAGCACGTAAAATGGGACTTAATAATATTTCTATAGATCCTAAAGAAATAGCTCATATTGAAGCAATTATTCAATCTATGACTAAAGAAGAAAGAAAAAAACCAGAAATATTAAAAGCTACACGTAAGCAAAGAATAGCAAAAGGTAGTGGTAGAAGTGTTGAAGAAGTAAATAGATTATTAAAACAATTTGAAAATATGAAAGATATGATGAAAAAAATTAGTAATGGAAGCATGAAATTTCCTTTTTAAAAATAGTAAATCTATTTTCTTTTTTTTTTAAAAAAGCCTTTTTAATATTTAAAATTAATGGTATAATTTTCAAAGAATAGGTGATTAAATTATGGTAAAAACAAAAAGAAATATTTTACTAGCAATAATCATAGTATTAATTCTTGTAGTAATAGCGTTATTGATAGGAAGATTCACATATTCATATTTAGCAGCTCAAACTAGTGAAGATTTAAAAAATGAAGGAGAAACCACAGCAAGTGGAGATACAATAATTTTTAGTAAAGGTAATGATTTATCAATTAGTGCAACAACAGATAATTTTAATGCAACGAGTGGGAATTTAACTGATACTACTAATCCATCAGTAAGATTAGTGGCAAGTAGTAAAACAAATGAAGCAACAGCTACTTATTATGCTGGTATAAAAATAAATAAAAATACTTATACTTATTCAGGTAGTGAAGCAGAACTAATATTGACGGTAAGAGATGAAACTGGGCAAATATTAACTACAAGTGCTGATGCCTTAGATTATGTAACGGTAAATGGAGTATCAGGTTTTGATATAACTGGAAAAACCGGAGCATTTAATATAGTTAAAGAACACTTAATTAGTACTAATTCATCAACTGCAGGAACAACACATACTTGGACATTTACATTGACATTTGTTAATTTAGATATAGATCAATCAATAAATGAAAATGCGGAACTAAGTATGGATGTAGTATTACAAAAAGACGAAATAAAGTTGAGTTTGGCTGAACTATGTGATAAAAATTTTTTGACAGATTGTATTATTGAATGGTTATATACTGAAGATGGTATAAATGATTTGTATTATCATGATGGAATGGGGGCTTATACAAATGCTTCTGAAGAAGCAGGTGATAATAGCTATCGCTATAGTGGAGCAGATCCAAATAATTATGTTTGCTTTGGAAGTGATGAAGAAATATGTCCGGATAATAATCTTTATCGAATAATTGGATTATTTGATGATGATAAAGATGGGAAATATAAAGCTAAATTAATTAAAGCTGATTTAGCAAATAACGAATTATTAGGAGAAAATGGTAATTATAATACAAATGTATTTGTGGATACTGATTTAGAATATTATAAAGGAAAATTAAAAACGATAAATAGGTATTATTGGAATGATGACACTCAAAGTAATAACTGGAATGAAAGCGAATTAAATACGATTAATTTAAATGAAAATTATATGAGTAGTATAAACAATAATTGGCAAAATTTAATAGATTATAGTAATTGGATAATTGGGGGTAATAGTATTGCAAATATATATGAAGTATCGGTTAAAAATGCATATAATTTTGAAATAATTACTCCAATAGATGCAACTAAATATTCTGATGAAATAGGACTAATGTATGTAAGTGATTATGGATATGCAGCCAGTCCTGAAAATTGGCAAACTATCTTATATGAATATGATAATGATTTAAATCGAAACAATAATTGGTTATATTTAGGCATTTTAGAATGGACAATTACAAGAATAACTGATTATAATGATTATGTTTCTGGAATTAATTCTTCTGGTAGGGTTGGGTATGATTATATTGGTTATAGTGAAGCTGTTAGACCAGTATTTTATTTAAAAGAAAATGTAATATTAAATTCTGGAGATGGTACGATTAGTGATCCTTTTAGGATTATTTTGGCAAACAATGTTTAAATATTATAGAATAAAGCTTTTTAATATTTAAAATTAATGTTATAATTATTAAAGAATAGGTGATTAAATTATGGCAAAAACAAAAAGAAATATTTTACTAGCGATAATCTTAGTATTGATTCTTGTAGTAATAGCGTTATTGATAGGAAGATTCACATATTCATATTTAGCAGCTCAAACTAGTGAAGATTTAAAAAATGAAGGAGAAACCACAGCAAGTGGAGATACAATAATTTTTAGTAAAGGTAATGATTTATCAATTAGTGCAACAACAGATAATTTTAATGCAACGAGTGGGAATTTAACTGATACTACTAATCCATCAGTAAGATTAGTGGCAAGTAGTAAAACAAATGAAGCAACAGCTACTTATTATGCTGGTATAAAAATAAATAAAAATACTTATACTTATTCAGGTAGTGAAGCAGAACTAATATTGACGGTAAGAGATGAAACTGGACAAATATTAACTACAAGTGCTGATACTTTAGATTATGTAACGGTAAATGGAATATCAGGTTTTGATATAACTGGAAAAACTGGGGCATTCAATATAGTTAAAGAACACGTAATTAGTACTAATTCATCAACTACAGGAACAACACATACTTGGACATTTACATTGACGTTTGTTAATTTAGATATAGATCAATCAATTAATGAAAATGCGGAATTAAGTATGGATGTAGTATTACAAAAAGATGAAATTAATATGGGAAAATTTACAGATTATATAATAAATAATATATATACACAAGATGGAGAAAATGGCTTATATTACCATGATGGTATAGGAACATATATTAATGCTGATCAAGAAGCAGGTGATAATTCATATCGCTATAGTGGTTCAAATCCAAATAACTATGTTTGTTTTGGAAGTGATGCAGCAACATGTCCAGCAAATAATTTGTATCGTATAATCGGCTTATTTGACGATGATAATGATGGAGTGTATAATGTTAAATTGATAAAGTCAACTACTAATGGTCGAGCTATATGGGATGGAACATATGATGAGCATAGCAATTTGTGGTCTGCAGATATAAAACCGGATATATATTATACTTTAAATACAGACTTTTGGAACACCTTAACATCACAATGGCAAAGTAAAATAGATGCAACTTATCAGTGGAAAGTAGGAGGAATGACTTGGAATACTTCATATACAATTAAGCAATATTATGATGTGGAAGTAGGAACTAATCAAAATGGTTATGTGGAAACAATGGCAATAGGATTAATGTATGTAAACGATTATGGTTATGCTTCTAGTCCTGAAAAATGGCTAGAGTCAATTGGTGATCCTAATGTTGAAAATTATGGTGAAACTGATTGGTTATTTTCAGATAAATTAGAATGGCTATTAACCCGTACTTCTGATAGCTCAAATTTAGCATTTATTTTATACTCAGACATGGGTGGTACAATTGATGGATATAACAGCGTTTATGCAGATTATGATATAAGACCAACGTTTTATTTAAAAAACGATGTTATGCTTAATGGTGGTACTGGTACAGAAACTAATCCATATCGAATCAGTTTATAAATATAGAAAGGAATATTATAATGAATAAAGCTAATAAAATATTATGGGGTATTGTATTTATAGTTCTTGGTATTGTAGCAGCATTAAATGCATTAGATATCATAAAATTTAACATTTTCTTTAATGGCTGGTGGACATTTATTATAATTGTTCCTTGTTTTGTTAACTTATTTAATGATACCAATGAAAGTAAAATTAGTAGTATATTTGGCCTTATTATAGGTATTTTATTATTGTTAATGTGTCAAGGATGGTTAAGTTTTGATTTGTTAATTAAATTGTTTATTCCAATTGTTTTAGTGTTTATTGGACTATATTTAATATTTGGAGGACTTTTTATAAATAAAATAAATGAAAAAATAAAAAGTAATAAGCAAAAAAACATAGAAAATATTTTAGCAACCTTTTCTGAACAAATAATAAATAAAAATGAAGAAAAATTTGATGGTGCTAATTTAGATGCTGTATTTGGAAGTATTGTTCTTGATTTAACAAATGCTAAAATCAAAAATGAATCAGTAATTAGTGCTAGTGCTATATTTGCTAGTATAGATATTATAGTACCAAAAGATTGTGAAGTAAAAATAAAATCAATACCAATTTTCGGTGGAGTTACAAATAAAAATAAAAATAAGAACAATAAAAATGTTATTTATATTGAAGCTTTTGTCTTATTTGGAGGTATTGATATAAAATGAATGATGTTCATAAGATAATTAAAATTATAGCAATACTATTAGCAATATTTATTATTTGTTTGATAATAAATGGTATATTTATGTTTTTAAATTTATTTATTAATCAAGATAATGATAATAATATTGTAAAAGTATATGAAAATGTAAATAAATTAGAAATAGATTTAAAGAATTCAAATTTAAAGATTTTAAAAGGAGAAAAATTTAAAATTGAAGCTAGTAATGTTAGTGATAGCTTTAAAGTAAAACAGGATAATACTACATTAAAAATTGATGAAAGTAGTTTTTGGTTTTTTAATAATAATGGTGGTGATGTAGTAATATATATTCCTAAAAATATTGATGAATTAAGTATTGATACTGATTCCGGTAAAGTAAATATTGATAATATTATTACTAATGAGTTAGAATTAGATAATGGAATAGGTGTAGTTGAAATAACTAATTCGAGTTTTAATAACACTATTATTGATGGAGGTACTGGAAATATTAATATAACTAATACTTACTTAAATAATTTAGAATTAAATGTCGGTATTGGTAAAGTTGATATAAATGGTTATATATATGGAAATAGTGAAATAGATTCTGGTATAGGATCAGTAAATTTAGATTTATTAGGTAGTGAAACATTATACAAATTAATTATTGATTCAGGTATTGGTAATGTTAAAATAAATGATAAAGATTATAATGAAACAATATATGGCAATGGGACAAATAAAATAGATATAGATGGTGGAATAGGAAGTATAAATATATATTTTAATTAGTAAAGGTATGGTGAAAAATGAAAACAAAAACACGAATAATATTATTAAGTATTATTGGAATATTAATAATTATAACTATTGTTTTAGGTGTAACTTATGCATTTATGAGACCGGTGAAAGAATCAAGTTCAATAACTAGTGTAGATATTAAAAGTTGTGCTAAAATTACTCTAACTGATACGGGACAATCTATTAATTTAAGTAATACATATCCGATGAGTAAAAATAAAGCACTACAAACAACTCCATACACTTTTACTGTAAGCTCTACATGTGAATCATATGTTGGATTTAATTTATATTTAGCAACATTAAATACTAATACTATAGATGCCAGTAATATTCATTATATAGTAACTGAAAATAGTTCAAAAGAAATATTAGAAGAAGGTATTTTAGGAGATGCTACAAATGGATTAAGTGATTTTAATAGTGAAGAACAAGAACAATTAAATAATGGTATTAATGGAACATTTAGTCATGTTTATAAAATATATGTAGGCAGTATTCCATATCAAGGAGAAGCAAGCTTTGATTTATATTTATATATAGATGGTGAAGTAACTGATAATACTACAATGGGTAAAACTTTTGTAGGTGGTGTTGCTGTTAAATCTATAGATAGAGAACCGGATCCAGAAATTACAACATTAGCAGATTATATAATAAATAATGTCTATACAACAGATGGCGAAAATGGGTTATATTATCATGATGGAGTAGGAACATACACGAATGCTGATCAAGAAGCCGGAGATAATTCATATAGATATGCAGGGGCAGATCCTAATAATTATGTCTGTTTTGGAAGCGATGCAGCAGCATGTCCAAATGATAACTTGTACCGAATCATAGGATTATTTGATGATGATCAAGATGGAACATATAATATTAAATTAATAAAAAATACAAGTATTGGAAATTATGCTTGGGATAGTGAACGTGATAATACATGGGATGCAAGTACAAAACCAGATATAAGAAATACATTAAATAATACATTTTTAGGAACAATAAATCCAACATGGCAAGATAAGATAGCAATACACATATGGAAAGTAGGAGGAATGGCTCAAGATAATTCAGCAACAGCAAAAGAATATTACAATACAGAAATAGGAAGTAGCTCAAGTAGTACAACAGATAGTATGAAAATAGGATTAATGTATGTAAGTGATTATGGATATGCAGCAGCACCAAGTAATTGGACAACAGAATTATATAATTATGAAAGTGCAACAAGTACAAACTGGCTATATTTAGGTTCTCATGAATGGACAATTTCCCGCAGTACAGGCACTACGGTTTATGCCTTCTATGTGTACCTCACAGGGTATGTTTGCTACCGCGGCAACGACAATGTGACTTTTTCGTTTGCGGTGCGTCCGTCCTTCTATCTAGAATCTAGTGTGAGCATTACTGGTGGAACAGGAACTTCGAGTGATCCTTACAAAATAGCTTAGGGCGGTACAAATGCTCGTCTTCGCGCCTTTACGGTGCGAGGCGAGCGGGGATGTAATTTAGCTATTGATTAGTAAGGTTGAACGATAAAATTGATGCAATAATTCTGCCACGGCTGCGCGAAAGTGCAGGAGTGGCAGTGGCCCATTATTGGCATATAATATGGATAGTTGGAATAATTCATTGGTTCTTTAAATTTTCTAATTCTTTTTGAATTTTTTGAACAGCATTAAGTAGGAAGTCAACTTCTTCTCTTTGAGTTTGGTTACTTCTTCCTTGTTCGTTATCAGTAAATGGCCCGCCTTGGCCATTTTTGTGTTTTTGTGAATTAATATTTAAATTGTTATTTTCCAGTCTTGCTTCAATTAATTGTTGTTGGGCAGCATGAGTTAAAATATATTGGCCAACTAAAATAAGCCAATTACCTATAGAATTTTGTTCGTTAGCATTATAATCTCCCACACTTGCAAATCCCACCGTAACAGCAAGCATTGCAAATAAATGAGGATCGGTACTGGGAGGAAAATTAGTATTATGATAATTTTTATCCATACTTAATTTTATTAACAGGTAAAGTTAAACTTTACTAAAAAAAGTATTTATGCTAAAATACTTTTTTGTTTGGGGTGATAAAAGTGATTAAAGTAGATAAAAAAAAGATTAATATTTTAGATTTATATAAATTACGCTATTTAATTTGTATGGCATTAATTACTTCAATGACTTTTACAACTTCTAGTTATGAAAAAAGTTTTTTAAAAAATTTAAAAATTGTAAGAGTATATCATAAAAGGATTATAGGTAACGAAATAAAAGAAATAAGTAATACAGATAAAATAACAGAAATACTACAAAATTATAATTTAACTAAAGAACAATTTGATGTTATTGTAGCTGTTGTTTTAGGAGAAGCGGCAGCTAATAGTTATGATGATGCTTATGCTGTTATTAATACAATTTATAATAGAACTCAAAGTCAAACTTGGATAAATTATGTTAATCAAGTTATGAATTGTGAAAATGGTAATAATTTGTATTATCAAGTAATTTGTCCTTCACAATTTAGTGTTTATATTGATAATCTATATTTAGATTATATGAATAAAACTGATTTGCCAGGTTACCAAGCTGTTATAGATTTTTTGTATAATAAAGAAATAAAACATAATTATTTAAGTTTTGTTTCATGTAATGATTCTATGAAGGATAAAGTTCAATTTGTGGAAAATGGTAATTTATATTATAATGAATTAATAGATGAAGATAGATTAAGTAATAGTATTAGTTTGCAAAGAACAAAAGCAAATTAATGGGGTTATTTGCAATTTTACAATATTTACTATATAATTAGATTGGTGATTAATTATGCAAATTGAACGAGTTGAAGAGCCGATAATTGCAGTAAGACGTAGTCAATATCCAGAAGATAAAAAGCCTGAATTTTTATTAGTAGGAAGAAGTAATGTTGGAAAAAGCAGTTTTATAAATACATTAATTGAGAGAAAAAATTTTGCTAGGACGTCATCTAAACCTGGAAAAACTCAGACCTTAAATTTTTATTTAATTAATAATAGTTTTTATTTAGTCGATGTACCAGGCTATGGTTATGCTAATGTTAGTAAAGATAGGCAAAAAAAATTTGGCTTAATGATAGAAGAATATTTAAAAAGTCGTGATAATTTAAAACATGTATTTTTACTTATTGATTATCGTCATAAACCTACCGAAGATGATGTATTAATGTATGAATTTTTAAAATATTATAATTTAGATATAACTATTGTAGCTACTAAATATGATAAAATAAGTAAAAATAATCGTCTTAAACAAGATAAATTAATTAAAGATACACTTAAGTTAAGTGAAGATGATGAATTTATAACTTTTTCAACTATAACTAAAAAAGGTCGTAGTGAAATATTAGAAATATTAGAAAGTAAAATATAGGTGAATTGATGGATAATAAAAAGGGTTTTACATTAGTTGAATTACTAGGAGTAATAATAATATTAGGTTTAGTCATAACTATATCTTTTACAAGTATTAATGCTGTTAAAAAAAATTCTTTGAAAAAACTAGTAGAGACAAAAGAAAATGCTATAGTTCAAGCTGCTATTTTATATGGTCAAGATAATCCTAATGTTTTAGTAGAAAATAGTGTTACAAATGATTGTCAAGGCAACCAATATTGTGCAAAGTTAACAGTAGAATTTTTAATTGAAAACAATTATATTGATAGTGAATATATAAACAATGATAATGGTAAATATGATATGATTAATGATGTTACTGGTGAAAGTATGAGTAATCAAGAAGTATTAGTGTATCGCCAAAATAATCGAATATATGCTAAACTTTTGTAAAGTAGGGTGATTTTTATGCAAACTGTGTGTTTGATTGGTAAGCCAAATGTTGGAAAAAGTAGTATTTTTAATCGGCTTTTAAAAGAAAAAAAAGCTATAATAATGGATACTCCTGGTATTACTAGAGATCGTATATATGGAACTTGCGAATATAAAAATAAAAAATTTCATTTAATAGATACTGGGGGAATCAGTTTAGAAAATGCTAGTTTTGATCAAGATATAATTATGCAAGCAGAAATAGCTATAGTTGAAGCTGATTTAATACTTTTTGTAGTCGATGGAATTAATGATTTAGATGCTACTGATTTATATATAAAAGAAATGTTACATAAAACTAAAAAAAGAGTAATTGTAGTAGTAAATAAAATAGATAATGTTAAAAGAAAAGAAAATATTTATAATTATTATGAGTTAGGGTTTAGTGAAATAGTTGGTATTAGTGCAGAACATAATTTAGGAATTAATGAATTATTAGAATTAATAACTAATAATATTATAGAAGAAGAAGTAAGTGAAAATTCTAATGTTAAGTTTTGCATAATAGGAAGGCCAAATGTTGGAAAAAGTAGTTTAATAAATGCTTTATTAAATGAAAATAGGTCCATAGTAAGTGATGTTTCAGGAACTACTAGAGATGCAATTGATACTAATTTTAAATACAATCATCAAGAATTTACTGTAATTGATACAGCAGGAATGCGTAAAAAGGGCCGGATTTATGAAAATGTTGAAAAATATAGTCTAATTCGTAGTTTAAAAGCAATTGATCGTAGTGATGTTTGTGTAGTGGTAATTGATGCAAGTACAGGAATAATTGAGCATGATAAGCATATTGTTTCTTATGCAATAGATGCTGGTAAAGGCTTAGTTATAGCTGTTAATAAATGGGATACTATAAAAAATCCTAATCAAGATATAAAAACATGGCAAGAATTAATTAAGCATGAATTTCAATTTGTCCCATTTGCTAAAGTAGTATTTTTAAGTGCTTTAACCAAAAAAAGAATAACTACATTAATGCCAGCAGTTATTGAAGCATATGAAAATAATAGTAAAGAAATTAAGACATCTTTATTAAATAATATAATTATGGAAGCTGTAAGTTTTCATGAACCACCATCATATAAAGGAAAAAGATTAAAAATTTATTTTGTTAGTCAAACAAGTAATAAACCACCAAAATTTACATTTAATGTTAATGATAAAAAATTAGTACACTTTAGTTATGCAAGATATTTAGAAAATCAAATTAGAGCTAATGTTGATTTAACTGGAACTCCTATTATCTTGCAATTTAAAAATAAGAGTGATGAATAAAACTCTTATTTTTTTCTTAATCTTTTTAATTCTTCTAAATGAGCTAAATTAATTGTAATATTATATTCTTCTTGAATTTGTTCGTTAATTTTAATATATTTTTTTCCAGAAATAATAAAGCTATATTTAGGAAAAAATTTTTGCCAAATATCTAAAGAAACGGAGCAATTGTTTGCTAAATCATAAACTATTTTTTTATCTAAATCTATTAAAACGGAATGTTCTAAATAGCCACAAAATGCTTGGGGAATATAATAGTAAGCTCCATATAATTTCGGAAATTGATATAAAGCAGAGCTAGTTAAGTCATGACATTTTCTTTTTCTATCATCATAAGATAAAACATCAATATCTAATATATTGGGAATCTTATTAATTAAAAAGTTACCATTTTTTGAATCTATGAAATAATTGTTATGAGGTAATATATTAAGACTATTAATTATATATAAACCATGCATACTAATGTTAAATAAATCATAATCTATTTTCTTTTCATTAAAACTATCTATAGTTTGATGGGCTTCAATTAATTCTCCTTGGTAGTGATAATTAAAGATATGTAAATATTTATATAAGTAGTTAATAGCATCTTTATTTTTACTATTTAAAATCATAATCATTAAAGCTTTTAAATTATAAATATTATCGTTCGTTTCGAATGGGGCTTTTATATTAAAATTATCCAAAAATTTTCCTGCTAATTTACTGTTATTATGTTTATTTATCATTTGTCTTGTATTATAATTATTAGTTAATTCTTTTATAGAATAGTCATTTAAATAAACCATTTTTATTTCTCCTTTGGTCCAAATATTATATATTTGTTTATTATGTTTGTCAAACATAATTTATTATGTAGCATATAATATGAAAGAGGTGGATAATGAAGTTTGGAGATGATTTTTTTAAAAAAGTAGAGAAAAAAACAAAGGTAGATAAAAATACTATTATCAGTTTAGCTCAAAAATTACAAAATGGTAATATGAAAGATGAAAATACATTAAGGGAAGTAATCGATACTTTAAGTAAAATGACTGGTAAAAAAGTAACTAAGGAACAAAGTGATAAAATAATTAGTAAAATAGTATCTGATAAAGTTCCTAAAGACGTTGATAAGATGTTTTGATGCATTTGACAGAAATTAATAATATATGATAAAATAATCTCTTCGCTAAAGGAGGAGATTGTATGAAAAAAAGTGAAGTACAAAAACATTTTTTAGCTTTAATGAAAAGACCAGGAGATTATTTATTTATTGATATTTCTCAATTGGATATAGCCAACGGTTATAAACCAAGCACATTAATGGAAATTGACGGATTTACAATGTATTTTACAAAAGAAGAAATAATGGCATCAATTAAAAGAGCTAACATTGCTGATGCTGATTATTTACATGGAAAATTAGTTATTCAAGATAATCAAAAACATAATCCATTAGAAGTCGTTGACAAAGACTTATTTATAAATTTTCGTGTAGATACTTATTTAGAAAGTAAAGTAAATAATAAAGAAATATTTAATAAAATAATTAATAAATTTATGGGAATAACTAAAGATAATAATTTAGTTAAGTTATTAAAAAAAAGTTTAGAAAATTCTGATTTAAATACAGTTATTGAAATATTAGATGGTATGAATTATTTAGATCAAAGAAAATTTGTAATTTTTTTATTAGATTTAAGAAATAAGGAAAGAGAATTAGAAAAACAATTAGTACGTGATAAAACAGTTTAAAACTGTTTTTTTTTGTCAAATATTGCCAATTTTACTGAAAAATCAATAATAAATAAAAATTTGTATTATAATATTAGTTAGGGAGATAAATTATGTTTAAGAAAAATAATAAAATAGATACTAATGGTTTAAATGAAATTATTTATCTAAGTAAAAATATATTAAAATTATTATTTATTGTGCTTATAATTAGCATAATTTTATGTATGGTTTTATTATTTCGAGAATTAGGTATATTTAAATTTATTGGTAATGTTTTAAAAGTATTGTCACCATTATTTATTGGATTTGTTGTTGCTTGGTTATTTGCTCCATTGGTTAATAAAATGACTAAAAAAGGAATGTCAAGAATTTTAGCATCAATTATAGTTTATATTATATTTGTTTTATTTTTGGTAGTATTTTTTAGAATATTTATTCCTATTATTTATAATGAATTAAATGAACTTATTAAAACTTTACCTGGAATAATTAATAAAATTACTAATTTTATTGATGAAGTATTTGCCAAAATAGATGCTCCGGGGGTTGATATAGAAGGAATAAAAGATAATATCTTAGATGCTATAACTGATTATGGTAATAATATATCCAGTAATTTTCCTACAATGATCGTTAGTGTTATGAGTAATTTATTTAGCGGTTTAGGTAGTATTTTCTTTGGTTTAATAATTGGTTTATATATGCTATTTGATTTTGATAATGTAACTGTATTATGTTTAAAATTAATTCCTAAAAAACATCAAATGGAAATAGCTGAGTTATTAGAAAATATTGGTAAAGAAGTACGTAAATGTGTAAATGGTACTTTATTAGTAGCATGTATGGTTTTTATTTGTGATACGATTGGTTTTTCTATTATTGGTTTAAAATCAGCTTTATTATTTGGTTTGTTTTGTGGCATAACTGATTTAATTCCTTATATTGGACCATATATTGGAACTGCTGTAGCAACAATTGTAGGTTTGACTCAAAGTCCTTTAATTGGGATTGGAGTTTTGATAATTGCCATAATTGTTCAACTTATTGAAAGTTATATTTTACAGCCAGTAGTTATGAGCAGAGCAACAAATTTACATCCGGTTACTATTATTTGTGGCTTATTAATATTTGGTCATTTTTTTGGAATAATTGGAATGATACTAGCTACTCCAATAATGTCTATTTTTAAAGTTATTTGGCATTTTTTCTTGCAAAAATCTAATTTATTTCAAGAAAAACAATTTGAAATTATTGAAGAATAAAGTAATTTATGATATATTAAAAAAGTAATTGATGAAAAAAGATTTTAAATAAATTATTTTTTAAAAGAGAGTTAGTGGTTGGTGGAAACTAATAAAAATATTATTTAATGCTACTTTTAGAGATTAATCGTTAATCGCGTTAAGATAATTAAGAAAAATAAAGGATGGTACCGTGCAATAGCACTCCTTGGGAACATCCTTTTTATATGTAATGAAGGAGGAATTTGATGAAAATCTTTATTGTTGGAGGAAAAAGTGGTAGTGGCAAAGGTGAAGTTGCTAAAATGATTGAAGAATTTTATATTTATAAATTAAAAAAATGTGTTATTACAGAGTATAGTAAATATTTAAAAGATTTTGCTAAAGAATTAACTGATTGGGATGGTATAAGTAAAAATAAACCACGAGATTTTTTACAAAGCTTTGGTTCAAAAATAAGAGAATATGATAAATATTTTTTTACAAAAAGAATGATAGAAGATATAAATATTTATAAAATTGCTGGAATTGATATTGTTATTATAGCAGATGCAAGAATGCCAGAAGAATTTGAAGAAATGAAAGAAAACTATGATAATGTTTATAGTATTTTAGTTGAAAATCAATTTTCTTTAAGCAAATTAACAATTGAACAACAAGCTCATATTACTGAAACTGCTTTAGAAAATTATAATGAATTTGATATTACTTTTGCTAATGATGATTTAAATTCATTAAAAAATAAAATTTTTAAATATTTAGAAGGAGTAGAAAATGAAAAAACTAACGAGTAAAGAAGTAAGAAATTTTTATTTGAATTTTTTTGAAAGTCATAATCATACGATAATTCCATCGGCATCTATTGTACCAGAAAATGATCCTACAGTATTGTTTACTACTGCTGGAATGCATCCATTAGTGCCATATTTACTAGGAGAAAAACATCCAGCAGGAAATAGGTTATGTGATGTTCAAAAGTGCATTAGAACTAGTGATATAGAAGATGTTGGTGATGCTTCTCATTTAACTTTTTTTGAAATGTTAGGTAATTGGTCTTTAGGTGATTATTTTAAAGAAGAAGCAATTAAAATGAGTTATGAATTTTTGACTAGCCCTAATTATTTAAATATTCCCAAAGAAAAACTATATTTTACTTGCTTTGCTGGAGATGAAACGGCACCTCGTGATGAAGAATCTTATAATATATGGCATAGTTTAGGTGTGGCGGAAGACCATTTATTTTATTTACCTAAAGAACATAATTTTTGGATTTTAGGAAGTGGAATTGGACCTTGTGGACCAGATTCTGAAATGTTTTATGATACTGGTAAACCTAAATGTAGTGAAAAATGTGATCCATCATGTGATTGTGGCAAATATTTAGAAATTTGGAACGATGTTTTTATGGAATATTATCGTGATGAAGATGGTAAATTAACTAAACTTAAGCAACAAAATGTTGATACTGGTATGGGACTTGAAAGAATAATTACAGTTTTAAATGGTTATGAATCAGTATATGATACCGATATTTTTCAAAATTTAAAAGAAAAATTAGAACAATTATCGAATAAAAAATATGAAGATAATAAAAAAAGTTTTCGTATTATAATGGATCATGTTAGAACATCAACCTTTATTTTAGGTGATGATCATGGAATTACCCCTTCCAATATTGGAGCTGGTTATGTTTTAAGAAGACTTATTAGAAGAGCTATAAGACATTTAAGAAAATTAGATTTAATGGAAGATTCTTTAATGAAATTAGCTAATGTAGTAATTGAAGATTATCAAGATATATATCATGAATTAGGAAAAAATAAAGATTTTATAATTACGGAATTAGAAAAAGAAGGAGTTAAATTTGGTAAAACTATTAAAGATGGTGAAAAATTATTTTATAAAGTAATTAAACACTTGGATAACGATACGATTAGTGGCGAAGATGCATTCAAATTATTTGATACTTTTGGTTTCCCTTTAGAAATGACTGAAGAGTTAGCAAAAGAAAATAATTTAAATGTTGATACAAAAGGTTTTGCCGAAAAATTTAAGGAACATCAAGAAAAATCTCGAACAATTGATGCCGGTTCATTTAAAGGAGGATTGGCAGATAATTCTTATGAATCTACTAAATATCATACATTAGCCCATATCATGTTAGCAGCATTGCAACAAATGTATGGACCAGATATTGTTCAAAAAGGATGTAACATTACTAGTGAAAGAATAAGGTTTGATTTCAACTTGAATCATAAAATGACAGATGATGAAAAAAAGACTTTAACAAATATAGTAAACGAAAAGATTCAAGAAGGTATTCCAGTTACAATGGAAGAAATGCCTTATGAAGAAGCTAAAGAAAAAGGTGCTCATGGTACTTTTGAAGATAAATATGGTAGTATTGTTAAAGTTTATTCCATAGGAAATTTTTCTAAAGAAATTTGTGGTGGCCCTCATGTAAAAAATACTAATGAATTAGGTAAATTTAGAATAATTAAAGAAGAATCATCTTCTGCTGGTGTTAGAAGAATGAAAGCAATATTAGAAAATAATTAACTTAATATAATACTTAATATAATACAGTTTAGTAATATCCATTATGGTATTGCTTTTTTTTATGGGGAAAATTAGAGGTATGCTCATGAAAAAAATAATAATAATAGGAATAACTATATTAACAATAATATCAATAAGTGGTTATAAATATTTAGTAAATAAAGAAGAAAAAATAAATATAATAAAACCTAAAGATAATTTAAAAAATACTAATATATTAACAATGATGTTAGAAAATGAATCTGGAGTATATGAAGAAACAAATGCTAGTGAGTGGCCGACTGATGGTTATGTATTTAATGAAGTTTTAAGTAAATGCGAAAATGGTGGAATACTAAGTTGGGATAATGATACTAAAAAAGTAGTAATACAGTCAAATAAATCTGATAAATGTTATGTTTATTTTGATAAAGTTAATATAATAAATTTTACTATTGATGCAGTGCAATATAGTGCGGAAAAAGATATGACATGGAAAGATTGGTTATCTAGTAAATATAATGTTGATAATTATAAGCAACACTGTACAACTGATTATATAACTGGGCATGGAATTGTAGCATATTCTGGTAAAAATTTGGTAAGTGTATCAGAAATAATTTTGGAAAATAATAATTATATACATGCTACAGGAGTCTTTTTAGAACCATGTGGACTATTATAATTAATAAAACATGTATGATTTTTTGCCTAAGTTCCTAATTAATCATTGACATTTAATAAAAATTTTTTATATAATTTATTTGTATAAATTTATTTGAAAATGTGGAGGAAAAATGAATAGTGGTTCACAAATTTACGATGCAATCGTAAAAAAGACAAATATGGGAAAAGAAGTTCCTATTGTGAATAAAAACGGGGTACATGTTCATAAGCTTACAATTTTTGAAGAAATTGTTTTAAGGAATTTAGATAATTTGAATGGAATGGCAATAGAAATTGCCCGTAGTGATACTAAGATGACTTTTTTAGAATTATTTAAAGAAGTCGAAAAGTACATGAGTGCATATAAAAACATGGGATTAAGGGAATATGATGTAGTAAGTTTATGTTTGCCTGTTAGTGTAGAATTTCTCTGCTCTTATTTAGCATTGACTACACTAGGTGTTAGTGTAAATCCTTTAAATATAAGGTTTATATTAGATGATGGGCTAAAGGATTATCTTGATAAAAGATGTTCAAATACTTTTGTATGTGATGGAGACTTTTTTCATTTAATTGCATCTAGAGGTAAATTAAATGATGATAATTTAAAAAAAATAATTATTACTGGGGATGCAACATATACCCATTATAAAGATAGTGATATATTTGCATTACCGGCAGGATTAAAAAAAGTAGATGTGTTGTCGTTTACTGATTTTTTAAAAACTGCTAATATGAAAGATACTTTAAGTGCCGTTGATTATAATGAAGATAGAATTTCAACATTAAATTATACAAGTGGAACAACAGGAAAACCAAAATGCATGGGACATTCTGATTTAGCACCGCTTTTCTTAATTGCTGCTCATGATTCTATAAAAAGAGATGAACATAGAGGAGATAGAACATTAGTAACTATTCCACTACAACATCCAACAGGATTATTTTATTCAGCTATTTTTCAACTTGCTCAAGGAAAAACTTTAGTTTTAGAACCAATATATGATAAACGTTTATTTGCAGAGGACATTAAAAAATATGAAATTAATCATGCTGTTCAAGCAAAACCATTTTATGCTCAATTAATTCAAGATAGGGCAGATGGTAAATTAAAACCTGGTGATTTTGAACATTTTAGAAATCCTTATAGTGGTGGAGAAGGAATACCTTATGCTAGTTGGAAACAAATTGATGAAACATTAAAATATGCTGGATGTCCAAATGATCTAATTTTAGGTTATGGAAGAAGTGAAGAAGGTTCATCGACAATTGTTCCTTATAATATTGAAGGAAGACAAAATACAGTTGGAGTACCTTTACCTGGCATCAAGTTAAAAATAGTTGAAGCTGGAACATTAAAAGAATTAAAACAAGAAGCTGGTGTAAAAGGCGAAATCTTAGTTAGTTGTCCAGTACATCCAATTGATCATTGTTATTTAGATGATTATAATAAGGATGGAAAATCTGATAATTCATTTGTAGATGAAGAAGGTATAAGATGGGCTAGACCAGAAGATATTGGTACTTATGTAAAAATGCCTGATGGAAGCTTATCATTACTTGCACTAGGTAGAGCTCACGATTATGCTATTAAAAATGAAAAAAAATATTATTTATTTGATTTAAAAGAATATGTAAATAGTGTTCCTGGAGTACAAGAATGCGAAGTTGTAAAAATTCAAAATGGTGATGAAGATTACATTAATGCCCATATTGTATTAACTGAAGATGGCAAGAAAAATAAAGAAAAAGTTATAACAGAAATAGCTAAGTTAACTAATGAAATTGATGGTATAAAAATTCACGATATTTTTGGAATAAATGCAACATCAGGAAAATGTGATCGTGAAGCAATGAGTAATGATTATCAGGATTATTATCAATATAGCGATGGCAAGATTGAGATGATAAACTATGAAAAGAAAGATACTCAAGTATTAAAAAGAGTAAAAAAAGTTGGTTAAATTTTAAATAGAGTTTAGCATAAGATAACTTATATTGGAGGTAGCTTAAATAGTTACTTCTTTTTTAGCTTTAAATTTTCTAAAAAATCTAAATTCAAACTGAAATAATAGTATATTTTTAATTGAGAATTATAAAATAAATTAATTAATGACATAGACTAAATATTTTTATACCTAAAAGCTACTATTTTGTAGCTTTTTTCCGTGTTTACATCTTTATTTAAATTTGATATACTTAGTATAGTAGGTGGTAATATGATCTTAAGCATGGCCTTTATCGTTTGTACTTTTATTTTTGCATCTATGATTGCTATAGTTTATTTTTCTAAAAAACATATTAGTACTACAGAAACAAAATTATATAATTTTATTTTAGCGATAAGTATGCTTAATTTAATTATAGAATTTATATTATGTGTCAATATTTTATTAGATGTTGAACTATATTCAATTTATAATCTTATAGTTAATAAGTTATTTTTAATATCCCTATTTACTTGGTTTACTTTATTTACAATATATATTGTAAGTGTAGCGGGAGTAATTAAATATACTAATAAAAACATTAAACTATTTATAATTTATTATTTAATAATGATAATTTTATTTTCTTTTTTACCATTAGATTTAATAGATGAAAATGGAGTAGCTTATTCTACCGGAGTGGCACCATATTTATTATATTGTTTTTGTATAATTTATTCAATTATATGGTCTTTTTTAACAACTATTTATAGGAAAAAATTGAAAAAGAAAATATTACCATTTTTAGCATTTATATTATGCTTTATTATAATTTTGATAGTAAGAGAAATTGTTCCTGGAATATTACTAAATTCATTTTCGACCGCTTTTGCTACTATATTAATGTATTTTACGATTGAAAATCCTGATATTAAAATGATTGAACAGTTAAATATAGCGCGTGAACAAGCTGAAAAAGCTAATGCTGCAAAAACTGATTTTTTATCGAATATGTCTCATGAAATTAGGACACCTCTTAACGCAATTGTTGGCTTTAGTAATTTATTATTAGATGATAATACTGTTTCAAACCAAGCTAAAGATGAAGTTAAAGATATTGTAATGGCTTCTGAAAATTTGTTAGAAATTGTAAATGGTATTTTGGATATATCAAAAATTGAAGCGAATAAACTAGAAATAGTAAATACAGAATATAGTTTTCAAAAAGTTACCGATGAATTAGTATCTTTATGTCGAGGTAGATTAGGAGATAAACCTATTGAGTTTAAAACAAATTTTGATCCATCTATTCCTCCAGTATTGTATGGAGATTCAAGTAGAATTAAGCAAATTTGTGTTAATATCTTAACAAATGCTATTAAATATACCCATGAAGGCTGGATAGAATTTAAAATAAGTACTGTTATTAAAGATAATATTTGTCGTCTTATAATTTCTGTTGAAGATACGGGAATCGGCATTAAAGAAAAAAATATTGATAAGTTATTTGATAAATTTGAAAGATTAGATTTAGAAGAAAATGTTACTATTGAAGGGACTGGATTGGGCTTAGCGATAACAAAAAAATTAGTTGACTTGATGAATGGTAAAATTGTCGTCCAAAGTGTATTTGGCAAAGGATCAAAATTTACTGTATGCATAGATCAAAGAATTGTAAAAAATCCTACTATAAAAGTAGAAATTAAGGAAAAGTATTCTGATATTACAGTAAATGATAAAAATGTGTTAATTGTAGACGATAATAAAATTAATTTAAAAGTAGCGGAAAAATTGTTAGAAACTTATGGCATAAAATCAGAATGTGTTGAAAGTGGCTTTGATTGTATTAAAAAAATTAATGAAGGCAAAAAATATGATTTGATTTTAATGGATGATATGATGCCTAGAATGAGCGGAACGGAAACATTAAAAAAATTAAAGGATATTAAAGGCTTTAATATGAAAGTTATTGCACTTACTGCCAATGCTTTAACAGGAATGCGGGAAAAATATTTAGCTGAAGGCTTTAATGATTATTTAGCTAAACCAATTAATAAAGATGAATTAAATAAAATTATCAATAAATATTTAAACAATGATTAGGAGTGAGTTAAATGAAAGATGTAAATATTTTAATTGCTAATGGTGCCAATGTGAAAAAAGCTTTAGAATTATTTGGTGATATGGAAACTTATGACCAAACACTAGAAGTATTTTTAAGTGAAGTTCCTAGTAAATTACAAAACATTAAAAATTTTAAAGAAATCGGAGATATGGCTAATTATGCTATTCAAGTCCATTCATTAAAGAGTGATGCAAGATATTTTGGATTTGAAAAATTAGCAGAAATAGCTTACCAACATGAGCTTGAAAGTAAAGCAAATAATATGTATTATGTGACTGAACACTTTGATGAATTGATGACGGAAGCTTATAGAATTGTTAATTTAGTAAAAAAATATATGGGAGTTGGTGGAGTATCAGAAGAATCATATAAAAAACAAGAAAATCATGATAAAGCTATATTAGTAGTGGATGATTCTAATATCATTAGAAACTTTATTTTAAAAATATTTAAAGATGATTTTGAGGTAATTATAGCTAATGATGGAAAAGAAGCTTTAGACATAATTAATGATAATGAAAAAAATAGTAAGATTAAAGCGATGCTTCTTGATTTAAATATGCCCAACGTTAATGGATTTGAAGTATTAGATTATTTTAAATGCAATGATTTGTTTAAAAAATATCCAACTTCTATAATTACAGGTGTCGATGATAAAGAATCGATTGAAAAAGCTTATAAATATCCAATTGTTGATATATTACTCAAACCATTTAATGAAAGAGATGTAAAAAAAATATTAGAAAAAACACTTAATAATATAATCTAGATAGGACTGATAATAATGACTTTGTATTTAGTTAGTAATAATATGGTTTTAGAAGATATTATTTATGAGACCGAAGAAAGTGTTGAAGCAAAAAGAATTAATAGACCACTTTCAATTGAAGGTGAAAAAGAAGCAATAAAGTTAGTAAAGAAAATTGATGCTAATATAATTTATTCATCAAATTATGCTTCAGCCTTAGCTACAGCTAAATATTATTCTAAATATAAAAATTTAAGTATAAATATAAATTCATTTTTAAATGATGCCCATATTGGTAAGTTAGGTAATCGAAATATTAAAATGCTTAGATTCATGCAAGAAAGAGATTTTAATTTTAAGTTTAATAATGGGGAATCTTTGAATGAGACTAATAATAGAATGAATATAGCTATAAATAGAATTTTAAAAAAATATAATAATAAAAATATAGTTATTTTTACTCATAAAAGAGCAATAATGGCATATTTATTAAATTCCTTAGATAAAGGATACAATTTAGATGACCGACTTATTCTTACTTTTAATGACAAAGTAATAATAGATGATATAGAAAAAGATATAGATATAATTAAAATTATTATTGAAAAAGGAAAGATAAAAAATATTGATATAGTTGAATAAATTATAAGTGGGAAACCACTTTTTTTGTGTTATAATCCTATATAGGAAATAATGGAGGTTAAAATGAATGAAATAAAGTGTCCAAAATGTGGAACAATATTTAAACTAGATGAACAAGATTATGAATCTATAATTAAACAAGTTAGAGATCAAGAATTTACTAAACAAATTCAAGAAAGAGAAAAACTATTTGAATTAGATAAAGAAAATACTTTAAAGCTAAAAGTAGCAGAATTAACTAATCAATATCAATTAGAATTATCTAAAAAGGAAGAAGAATTATTAAAATTAAAATTAGAAATTGAGAGTTCTAATAAAAATAAAGAAATGGAAATTAAAAATGTCAAAGGTGATATAGAAAAACAATATCAAAATGAGGTTAGTAATTTAAATTTAAAAATTAAAGATTTAGAAAATGCAATAAAATTAAAAGATAATGAAAAAGAATCAGAAATAATAAAAATTACTAATGAAAAAAATCAGGATATACAAAATTTAAAAAATAAAATAGATTTGAGTGAAAAAGAATTTGAATTAAAAGAAAAAACAATTAAAGAAAAGTATAATTTGGAAATTCAATCTAAAAATGAATTAATTGAATATTATAAAGATTTGAAAGCTAAACAATCAACTAAAATGATAGGTGAAACACTTGAACAGCATTGTAATGCTGAGTTTAGCAGAATTAGACCGATGTTTGGATCTAAAACTTATTTTGAAAAAGATAATGATGCGCGAAGTGGATCCAAAGGAGATTTTATATTTAGAGATTATGATGAACAAGGTAATGAAATAGTATCAATTATGTTTGAAATGAAAAATGAAGCAGACAAGACAGCAACTAAACATAAAAATGAAGATTTTTTTAAAGAATTAAATAAAGATCGATTGGAAAAGGGGTGTGAATATGCTGTTTTAGTATCATTATTAGAAATAGATAATGAAATATATAATGTTGGAATAGTAGATGTTTCTTATAAATATGAAAAAATGTATGTAATTAGACCGCAATTTTTTGTTCCTATAATAACTTTATTAAGAAATGCAGCTATTAAATCTTTAGAGTATAAAAAACAATTAATTCAAGTTCAAAATCAAAATATTGATATTGCTAATTTTGAAAAAAATATGAATGCTTTTAAGGAAGGCTTTTCTAGAAATTATAAATTAGCTTCAGATAAATTTAAAAAAGCAATTGAGGAAATCGATAAGACAATTGATCATTTGCAAAAAACCAAAGATGCTCTACTTTCCAGTGAAAATAATCTTCGTTTAGCAAATAATAAAGCAGAAGATTTGTCAATAAAAAAATTAGTTAAAAATAACAAGACTATGGCAGAAATGTTTGCTAAAGAAAACAAAAATCAAGAACTTTTAAATTATGCTAAATCTTTAGAATAAATAAAATAACCTTTTTAAATTTGGGGTTTTGTGCTATTATAATAATGGTGATACTATGGAAGAAAAAGTGAAAATTAATATTAGTGCAAGGCATGTACATTTAACGAAAGAAACATGTGATATATTATTTGATCATGATTTATCTATTAGAAATCCTTTAAATCAAATTGGGCAATTTGCTGCAAATGAAACTGTAACATTAAAAACTAGTAAAGGAATAATTGAAAATGTGCGAATTATTGGCCCATTAAGAAAATATAATCAAGTGGAAATTGCTCAAAGTGATGCCCGCAAATTAGGATTGAAACCTCCGGTTAGAAAAAGTGGCAATATAAAAAATAGTGAAGTAATTACAATTTGTACTGAAAAAGGCGAAGTTACTTTAGAATGTTGTATAATTGCTGATCGTCATGTCCATTTTGATCCTGAAACTGCAAATAAATTAGGAGTTGTGGATGATGAAAAATTAAAATTAGCAATTCCAGGTATTAAAAGTGGTATTATTGATGTTAAAGCTAAAGTTAGTAGCGATGGTTATTTTGAAGTCCATTTAGATACTGATGATGCTAATGCATTCTTGATAAATCCTGGTGATGAAGGAATATTATATAAATAATCAGTTTTTAAGTAAAGTTATAAGCTGGTTTTTTTATTGAAATTTTTATGTTATAATAGAAACATTATGGAATGGAAAATAGGAAATGTATTAATAAAAAATCAAATAGTAGTTGCTCCAATGGCTGGCATTAGCAATATGACATTTCGCAAAATTTGCAAAAATTTTGGTGCTGCTTTAGTAGTAGCGGAAATGGTGTCTGATAAAGCTATTGTGTATCAAAATAGTAAAACAATGGAACTTTTAAAAATGAGTGATATGGAACGACCAATAAGTCAACAAATTTTTGGAAGTGATATAGATTCTTTTGTACAAGCTGCTAAAATTGTTGAAAAAACAATGCATCCGGATATAATTGATATAAATATGGGGTGCCCAGTTCCAAAAGTAGCTTTAAAAAATCAAGCTGGAAGTGCACTTTTAAAAAATCCAATTAAAATAAAGGAAATCGTTAAAGCCGTTGTTTCTGCAGTAAATGTTCCTGTTACAGTAAAAATTAGAAGTGGTTGGGATAGCAATAGTATCAATGCTGTTGAAGTGGCCAAAATAATTGAAAGTGCCGGAGCAAGTGCAATTACAGTTCATGCACGAACTAGGGCACAAGGTTATAGCGGTAAAGCAGATTGGAATATTATTAAACAAGTAGTTGAAGCAGTAAAAATTCCTGTTATTGGCAATGGTGACGTTTTAAGTTGTTATGATGCTAAAAGAATGTTAGCTGAAACTGGGTGTGCAGCAGTAATGATTGGTCGAGGACTTTTAGGTAATCCTTGGCTAATTAAGGATTGTGTCGATTATTTGGAAAAAGGGAAAAAGCCTTCAAAGGTAAATTGTTTTGCTAAAATTGATATGATGGAATTTCATTTAAAGGAATTAGTAAAAGATAAAAGTGAGAAACAAGCTGTATTAGAAATTCGCAGTCATTTACTTAATTATTTAAAAAATTTACCAGAAAATAAGGAAATAAAAAATAAGGTATGTAAGTGTCAAAGTAGTCAAGAAATAATTGATATATTAGAAGATTATCGATCTAAATTGCAAAATATTATTTAATTACAAAATTTTGTGTGATAAAATTGTAATGGATTAAAAACAAATAGAATAGGTGATTTAATGGACAATATAATTAAAAGAATTGAAGATTTTTCTTTGGAAGAAATAATGGGTGATCGTTTTGCTAAATATGCAAAAGAAATTATTCAAGATCGTGCTATTCCAGATGTAAGAGATGGTTTAAAACCCGTTCAAAGACGTATTTTATATGCAATGTTTAAAGCTGGAAATACATGGGATAAAGGTTATTTAAAATGTGCCACAACTGTAGGGGATGTTTTAGGCAAGTATCATCCCCATGGTGATTCTTCAGTTTATGATGCCATGGTTAGAATGTCACAATGGTGGAAGCAAAATCATATTTTAGTTGATATTCATGGTAATAATGGATCGATGGATGGGGATCCACCAGCAGCCCATCGTTATACTGAAGCGAGACTTGCTAAAATTAGCGGCGAACTTTTAAAAGACTTAGATAAAAATACGGTTGCATGGGCACCAAATTTTGACGATCGACTTTTAGAACCAACTGTTTTACCCGCTAAATTTCCTAATCTTTTAGTAAATGGCGCTAATGGAATATCAGCTGGTTATGCTACAAATATTCCTCCCCATAATTTAGGAGAAATAATAGATGCTACTATCAAAAGAATAGACTCTTCAAATTGTAGTTTAGAGACTATCTTAGAAATTGTTAAAGGGCCAGATTTTCCAACCGGAGGTATTGCCCAGGGAAAGCAAGGAATAATTGATGCATTTAAAACTGGGCGAGGTAGAGTAATAGTTCAAAGTAAATATGAATTTAAAAAAGAAAAGGGAAAAGAACAAATAATTATTAGTGAGATTCCATTTGATGTAAATAAAGCTGCTTTAGTAACCAAAATAGAAAATATCAGAATTGATAAAAAAATTGAAGGCATAGCTGAAGTTCGTGATGAGACTGACCGAGAAGGTTTAAGAATAGTAATTGATTTAAAAAATTGTGCAAATAAAGATTTAATAATAAAATATTTGTTAAAAAATACAGATTTACAAATATCGTATAATTACAATATAGTTGCCATTGTAAATCGTACTCCTAAAACTTTGGGATTATTAGAAGTAATAGATGCTTGTATTGCACATCAAAAAGAGGTTATTACGAAAAAAACAGAATTTGACTTAGCATATTATAAGAAAAATTATCATATAGTAACTGGTTTAATAAAAGCGATATCTATTTTAGATGAAGTAATTACGACTATTAGAGCTAGTAAAAATAAAAGTGATGCTAAGGATAATTTAATAAAAAAATATGATTTTACAGCGGAACAAGCTGAGGCAATTGTAACATTACAATTATATCGTCTAACAAATACTGATATAGTTACTTTAGAAGAAGAGTGTGAAAAGTACCAAAAGTTAATTAATGAATGTGAAGAGATATTAAATAATGAAAATAAATTAAAAAATGTTATGAAAAGTGAATTGCGGGAAATAAAGAAGAATTATGCAATACCAAGAAAAACTGAAATAAAAGATGAAGTAGAAGATATTAAAGTTGATTTAAAAGAAATGATTCCTAATGAAAAAGTCGTAGTTGTAGTAACTAATGATGGATATGTTAAACGAGTTAGCATGAAAAGTTATAATGCAACAGATGAAGAAACTACATTAAAGCCTGGGGATTTTGTACGTAGTAAATATTTTGTTAGTACGCAAGATACTTTATTGTTATTTACTAATTTAGGTAATTATTTATATATTCCAATACATAAATTATCGGAATGTAAATGGAAAGATTTAGGAAAACATATAAGTAATACCATTTTAATTAAAGAAGATGAAAAAATAATTGCTAGTATGATTTTAAAAGATAAAAATAAAAGTGTTGTTTTATTTACTAAAAATGGATTAGTAAAAAAAGTAATGCTAAAAGATTTTGAAGTTACAAGATATTCTAAACCAATGGTATCAATAAAATTGAAGGACAATGATGAATTATTAAATGTGAGTATATGTAAAGAAGACGTTTTATTTGTTACTAACAATGGTTTATATTTACGTTTTAAATCATCTTTAATTCCAGTAGTTGGAGTAAAAGCAAGTGGAGTTAAGGGAATAAATATTAAAGATGATAAAGTAATATTTGCTAGTACAATTAGAGAAGATGATGAATATTTAAATATATTTACTAACTTTAAAAGCGCCAAAAGGATTAAAATAACTGAACTAAATTTAATTACTAGAGCAAAAAAAGGAAATATGTTATTTAAAAAAGTAAAAACAAAGGACTATAAATTATTATTTGCTTATTTAACAAGTAGTAAAGATATAAATCTATATCGTGTAGATAATACCATATATGAGATGAAAAATAGTGAAATACCAATTATGGATTTAAATAGTACAGGTAGTATTGTTACAAAAGATAATGTTGATATTTGGGCATTAAAAGCCATAGATATTGATTTATTAAATAGAAACGAAAGTATCGATAGTATTAAACCAGAAGTTAAAGAAAATAATGAACAATTGTCATTTGAAAATTTTTTAGAAGACTTTAAAATATAGGATAAAATTACTCATTAAGCATATTATTTAATGGGTGATTTTTTTATGAAAAATGAAGCATTTAAAAATTTTGTTAGAAGAAAACCTGAACTAATTAAGTTTGTCCAAAATGGTGAAATGACATGGCAAAAATTTTATGAATTATATGATTTATATGGAGAAGATGAAAATATTTGGAATAAATACATTTTAAATGAAGATCGTAATAATGTTACAGATAGTATTAGTAAAATAACTAATATGGTAAAAAATGTCGATGTTAATTCGATAAAAAGTCATATTAATACCGCTCAAAAAGCAATTGATTTTGTTCAAGATTTAACTAAAAAAACACCACCATCAAATATCACCAATAATTTAAGTAAAGGACCAGTTGCGCCACGTCCTCTCAATAAATTTTTTGAAGATTAATGGAACTTTATTTACAAGTAAGTTTTAAAAATAATCCTAAAGAATATATGCATTTAAAAGAAAATTCATATTATTTTAAAGAATTAAATAGGGGTGTAATAGATTATAAAAAATTTGCAGATAATATGAAAATAAAGTATAAAGAAAGAGTTACAGATAAAATTAATAATGTAGTAGAAAATATTGATTTAATTAGTTCTGTTTTGAATGTTTTAAAATAAAAATATTATTGACTAAAAGTAGAAATTATAGTATTATTTAATCATAGAGAGGTGCATATACCAAATGAATAAAGATATAAGAAACGTTAGAGGTTTTACATTGGTTGAATTACTTGCAGTTATTGTGGTATTAGCAATTGTAATGTTGATTGCTGTTAATGCAGTTTTACCACAAATGGAAAAAGCAAGAAGACAATCTTTAGCGATTGAAGCCAATGCTGTGATTGATTCTGCCCAATTATATTTTATGAGTTCAGGTTTGACAGGTACAACTGGTTTTCCTGCTAATGATGGTGGAACCAATTGTGTTGAAATAGACTATTTAATTAATAATGGTTATTCAGAACTAGATGTGGATGATTATGATGGAAAAGTTGTAGTTCAAAAAAAAGGTGAAATTTATTTATATTATGTATTTTTAAATAAGCAAAATACTTGGATGATTAGAGGTGCTGGTACAGATATTACTTTCGGTGGAACATATAGTGGTAGTAAAAATGAAAGTATAACTGAAGATGATGTGGATGATTATGATGCAGCTGTTGCCGGTGCGGATACAGATTTTGCAACATGTCCATCTACCTCAACTACAACTGGATAATGACAAACAGTTATAATACTGTTTGCTTTTTTTTGTTTAAAAATGTATAATTTAATTGGTGATAAAATGATTATTGGATCTCATGTCAGTTTTGGAGAAAAACAATTATTATCTTCAGCTCAATTGGCGATAAGTTATGGTGCAAATACTTTTATGTTTTATACTGGAGCACCACAAAATACAATCAGAAAAGAAATAGATGATCAATTAACACTAGAAGCAAAAAAATATATGATTGAAAATAATATTGATATTAAAAATGTGATTTGTCATGCTCCATATATAATTAATTTAGCTAATAAAGAAAAAGCTGAATCTTGGAATTTTTCAATTTCTTTTTTAAAAAATGAAATTAATCGTATTACTAAAATGGGTATTAATTATATTGTAGTTCACCCAGGTAATTCTTTAAATATAGATAGAATGACAGCTTTAGAAAATATAAGTGAAGCAATTAATAACATTATTGATGAAAATACGATACCCATGATTTTATTAGAAACTATGGCAGGAAAAGGTACAGAATGTGGAATAAACATTTATGAATTAAAATATATATTAGAACATATTAATGAAAAATCTAAAGTAGGTATATGTTTAGATACTTGTCATTTAAATGACTCTGGTATTGATATTGCTAATTTTGATAGTTATCTAGAAGAATTTGATGAAGAAATAGGGCTTGATAAAATAAAATGTATTCATATAAATGATAGTAAAAATCCTATTGGTTCACATAAAGATAGACATGCTAATTTAGGATATGGAACAATAGGTTTTACTAATTTAATTAACGTTTTATATCATCCATTATTAAAAAAAGTTCCTAAAATATTAGAAACTCCTTGGGTTGGAAAATATCCTCCTTATAAATTAGAAATAGAAATGATTAAAGAAAAAAGATTTAATCCAAATTTAGAAAAAGATCTTGAATTTTTATATGAAGATAAACAAACTTTTTAAAAATTTGTTTATCTTTTTTATAGATAATTTTTAAATTTACGATAATATTCTTCAAATATTTTGCTTACTTTTGTAAAATTTTCGGGACTATATTTATTTTTATAACGATTAATATCAAATGCATTAGGGTTTTTTAATATATCTTGCCAATTCTTTTTTAAAAAAGTATAAGTAAAATCTAATTCTTCAGCACTTAAATAGGTATTTTTACTTTTAGCAAATTTATCTACATCTTCTTTTTTTAATATATTCATATATCTTTCGATAATATTAAACATTTAAATCACCTTTATTATATTGTATGTTTTTTTTATAAAAAGTAATACTAATAATATGAAAAAGACATTATATGGAATCATAATAGTAATATTTTTAATATTAGGAATTAAAGTGTTTTTGGTAAAAAGTAATTCTACATATTATAAAGAAAAGTTAGAAGAAAGAACTTTAGTGTATATTAATGGAGGTAGTGCTCCTAGAGGTAGAATATTAGATACTAATGGTAAAGTTTTAGTAGATAACATAGGGGTTAAAACAATATATTATAATAAAGTAAAAGATATAACATATTCTGAAGAAGTAAAAATTGCTCAAACTTTAGCTAGTATAATTACGATTAAAGAAGGCTCTTTAGATAATTTAAAAGATTATTGGTTAATTTTAAACAATAATGGCCAAAATTTAATTAAAAATGCAGAATATAAATTATTAGAAGAAAGAAAAATAGATAAAGAGTATTTAGAAAATTTAAAAAAAGAAAGAATTACTTCTGAAATGTTAGCAAAATTTACTGAAATTGATAAGAAAGCTGCTTATATATATAGTTTAATGAATGAGGGTTATATTTATAATAAAAAAGAAATATTGAAAAATGTATCAGAAGAAGAATTTGCTAAAGTAATAGAAACAAATATACCAGGTATAACTGGAGAATTATCATGGGAAAGAATATATTTGTACGAAGATACTTTAAAAAACATTTTTGGCAAGATTGGAAATATTCCTAAAGAAAAAAAAGAAGAATATTTAAATATGGGTTATGAATTAACAGATACTGTCGGACTTAGTTATTTAGAATTAGAATATGAAGAATATTTAAAGGGAAAAAAGGCTAAATATTTAGTTAATAATGATAATACTTTAACTTTAGTTGAAGAAGAACAAAAAGGAAATGATTTAGTTTTATCCATTGATATTGATATACAATTAAAGGTAGAAGAAATTATTAAAGAAAAAATATTATTAGGAGATAAGTATCCTAATACCGAATATTACAAAGATTCTTATGCTTTAATAAGTGATCCTAATACAGGTAGTATTATTGCCATTGTTGGTTTAAGAAGAAATGATGACGATACTTGGAGTGATATTTCATTAAATGTTATCAATAAATCATTTACTATAGGTTCAGCTGTCAAAGGGGCAACAATAGCAGTTGGTTATAAATATAATCTAATAGACATGAATAAATATATTACTGATAGTTGTGTAAAGCTTTATTTAGTTCCACAAAAATGCAGTTTTAAAAGCTTAGGTAAAATAAATGATTTAAAAGCATTAGCTATGTCTTCCAATTATTATCAATATTTAATTGCTATAGGCATTACAGGAAATACTTATAAACCTAATATGAAATTAAATGCAACGGAAGAACATTTTAATATTTATCGTAATATGTTAGCTAATTTTGGGTTAGGTGTTAAAACGGGTATCGATTTACCAGGAGAAACTATAGGTATTATTGGTAGTACTATTGCTGATGATTTACTTTTGAATTTGGCTATTGGACAATACGATACATATACGCCAATTGAAATATTACAATATATTAATTCGTTAGCAACTGGTAATCGGACTAAGCTTTCTTTAATGAAAGAAATAAAAAATGAAAATAACATTATTTTAAAACAAAATCCTGAAGTATTAAATAAAATAGATTTAGAAGATGTATATCTAAATAGAATTAGAGACGGTTTAAAATTAGTTTTAAGTGAAGGAACAGGAAGAATATATGTTGATAAAAATATCAATGCAGCGGGAAAAACTGGTACAAGTGAATCTTTTTATGATTCAGATAATGATGGTAAAGTAGACGTAGCTACAATTACCTCAACTTTTGCTGGTTATTTTCCTTTTGATAATCCTAAATATAGTGTCGTAGTAATTACTCCTAACATATCACACAACAATGGTACGTCTGATACTATGTATTATGGTGCTAGTAAAATAACTAAAGATATCACAAATTATTTAAATGAGTTAAAAAAATAAAAATTTCAATTCCAATAATTGATTTTTTTTTTTTTTTTTTTGTATAATGGGAAAAATAGAGGTGTTGTCATGAAAAAAATAGTAGTAGGAATAATATTAATTATTACAATAATTGGAATAGGAGCTTATAAATATATATTTAATAATAGAGAAGTAATACTTGATAAATCAAAAGAGCAGATTAAGAGTAATGACATTTTAACAATGATGTTAGAAACAGAAGCAGGTACTGGAATATATGAAGAAACTACAGCTAATGATTGGCCATCGGAAGGATATGTATTTAATGCAGAACTTTCTAAATGTGAAAATGGTGGAATAGTCACATTTAATGAAGAGACAAAAAAAATAAATATGCAAACAAATATAAGTGATAAATGTTACGTTTATTTTGATATAGCTAATCAAACATTTGCTAATTATATTATTGAAAATGTATATACTGAAGACGGAGCAAATGGACTATATTATCATGATGGATTAGGAACATATACAAATGCTGATCAAGAGGCGGGAGATAACTCATATAGATATTCAGGGGCAGATCCAAATAATTATGTTTGTTTTGGTAGTGAAGAGACAACATGCTCAGAGGACAATCTATATCGAATAATAGGACTATTTGATGATGATAATGATGAAATATATAATCTTAAATTAATAAAATCAACAAGATATGGAAGTTATGAACGGGATTCTGGAAATAGTAATACATGGAACGAAACAGAAAAACCAGATATACATACAACATTAAATACAACATATTGGAATACATTAAGTAGTGAATGGCAAAACTTGATAGATGCAACATACCAATGGCAAGTTGGTGGCATGGCATGGAATGGTACAAATACAGCAAAACTATATTATAATGTTGAAATAAAAAATCAAACCGGATATATAGAAACGATGAAAGTGGGATTAATGTATGTAAGTGATTATGGATATGCAGCCAGTCCGGAAAATTGGCAGACAGCATTATCAAATTATTCTAATACAACTAATACCAATAATAACTGGGTGTATTTAGGTGCAAATGAATGGACTATTTCACGCAGATCGGACCTTCCAAACCCTGTGTTCTCCATATCGGATTCAGGCTCAATCTACGCCGAAGCCCTACGTTTTTTTGTGTGTATATATCGCCCATCGTTCTATCTCAATTCTGAAGTAAAACTTGTTAGCGGATCAGGTACATCAACAGATCCATATAGAATTTCCATTTAATAAAGGTAAATAGTGTAATTTAATTATAGAAAATACTTAATATATTTAATAGTTTATAGTAATTAAAATAAAAAAAATTATTAATAGGGGATATTTTAATGGTTTTAGTTGAAAAATATTAAAATTTTGATATAATTATAGAGAACTTATCAGTAAGGAGGGAATTTTATGGCAAAAAAAGAAAATCGTAGCGAAGTAACTATGAGATGTTCTGTTTGTGGTTTTGAATTACGCCCTGTTAGTAAAAATAAAAAAAATACTCCGGATCGTCTTGAATTAAATAGATACTGTCCAAAATGTAGAAAGACTGTTATTGCTAAAGAAAAAAAATAATAAGAAAGTGAGAGAGTTTAATGGAAATAAATATAAATGATATTAAAAACGGGATGACCGTTATCATGGATGGAAATTTATATACTATTGTAGAATTTCAACATGTTAAACCGGGTAAAGGACCAGCTTTTGTTAGGATTAAAAGAAAAAATTTAAAAACTGGATCAGTTACAGAAGATACATTTAATACAAATATTAAAATTACAAAGGCTCATATAGAAAAAGTAAAAACTCAATACTTATATAAAATGGGAGATTCTTATGTATTTATGAATAATACAACTTATGAACAAATTGAAATCCCAGCATCAGTATTGAAAGATAATGTTAATTATATTAAAGAAGGTTTAGAAGTAGATATTGATATCTATGAAGGGGAAATAATTGGTATAACTCTTCCAGAAAAAGTTGAATATGAAGTAGTAGAAACAGAACCAGCTGTTAAAGGTAATACTGCAACAAATGCAACAAAAGATGCCAAAATAGAAACTGGTTACATTGTAAAAGTACCATTGTTTATTAATCAAGGTGAAAAAATTATAATTTCTACTAAAGATGGAAAATATTCTAGCAGAGCATAAGCTCTTTTTTTATACTTAAAAAGCCAAAGAATTAATCTTCTTTGGCTTTTTCATTAGAGCTTTTCTTTTCTTTAGGTTTTTCAGTATTTTCACTAATGATTTTAGTATTTTTCCAAATCATTATTAAAATTAATGATCCTTCGTAAATAAGACGAACTACAACAGGACCTAAAATTAAGAATAATAAGAAAACTAAGAAATTAACAGCTATAAAGTTAAATGAGAATAAAATAATGAATATCGTTACAATTAAATAAAGAATTTTTAAAATTGGTTCAATTAACATTATTTTGAAATCTAAAAGATCTTTTAATGTTTTTAAACCTTTACTTAATTTTTGGTTTCCTTTAATAAATAAAAAGTAAACTAATATTCCACCAACAATAGCTAAAATTAATGCTACAATTGTCCATACAGCCATTGCTTGCCCAGTTTCAACAACACGGTCTATGCTGTCATAGTCATAGTTATTGTAATACATCTCAAAACTCCTTTCATTATAATAATATCATTTTACTAATAATTTTACAACAAAAAAACTCAGAATATTTACTATCTGAGATAAACTTTAAATTATTGGTGTCCCCGAAGTGATTCGAACACTTGACCGTACGCTTAGAAGGCGTATGCTCTATCCAGCTGAGCTACGAGGACATCAAATAAATTATAGTATAAATTACCAGTTATTGCAATACCTAAACTAAAAAAAGTGAATTAAAATTAATTAAAAGCCATTACTTCAGCATCAGCATCTGGATAATTAAATAACACTTCTTCAACATTATAACTATCCCTTAATGACAAGGCAATAGAATATTTTACTTCTTCTAAAATATCTTTATCATCAATATTAGCCAACAAATGGTTATCAAATGATAAAGTAATACTATTTTCTAGTAATTCATAATTAGTTAAATTAGTTGAAGCTGCTAAATAACTTATTAGATTAGTATGGTATATTGGGGTAGTTTTTAATTCTTTAATAATTATTTCTGCTTTTTGTAGAGATTCATTTGATACTTTTGTAACTGGAACATAATAGTAGTAATCATTATACTTGCTTAAATAATAAATTGTTGTTTTACTAGTATCTTTAATGGAATCGAGATTATATATCTTATTAATTCCAAAGTTTTTATCTAGTATTTCAGGTAATTTTTTTTGGCTTTTTGGTAATGTAGTTAAAGGAGTTCCGTCAACTAATATTTTAATTTTTTTAATTTCTGGTATTTCCATTAGTGAATAAACGATTGCTTCAATCATTTTTTCTTCATTTTCTTTAGTAACATCTAATAATTCTTTACTAAAGTTAATAGTTAAAAGACTATTTTCTAATTGGACACTTAATACTTTAGTATTTTCAGGAATAATAGCTTTAAATCCATCTCTTATATAGTTTGATTTATGGCTATTTATTGTTAGAGATTCAATTATTTCTAATATTAAATCTTCGGTTTTATCGCTTTCTTTTACAATGGTTGTTCTAGCTACGTATTCCATACTATCTACTAAAAATATTGGCATTTCTTGTTTTTCAATATAAGATAATGATTCTTCAATTGGAGTAGTTGATGGAAAAAAATAAATTATTAATAATATAAATAAAGCTAAAGTTGCAACCATTATTCTGCGGAAAGAAGATTTTTTGATCATGTTAACCTCCTGATTAATTATATTTATAACCAAATAAAAAAGACCTAAGTCTTTATTAAATTGATAATTCTCCAAGTTTTAATAATTCAATTACTGCTTGAGCTCGACCTTTAACACCTAGTTTTTGAATGGCATTAGAAATATGATTACGAACAGTTTTTTCACTAATTTTAAGCATCTTTGATATTTCGCTAGTCGATTTATTTTTTATGAGTAATTCAAAAACTTCTTGTTCTCTATCTGTTAAAATTTTTTTATTCATAAATAACTTACATTCCTTTCTTTCGTCCTTTCAGTCCTCTGAAAGGCACAAATTGAATTGAAAAATAAATAA
>CALVVG010000005.1 GCA_944363795.1 uncultured Bacilli bacterium
GATTCGATATGGATTGCTGATATGTTTAAACATGGCTTGGTTGAACCATCTTTTATGCCTCCAGCAGATATTAGGCAGCTTCGTGATTTAGTACGTTATCGTAATAAATTAGTCAATATCCGTTCTGGAGAAAAAAATAGATTTCAAAACTCTCTTACTATGTCTAATGTTCAAATTGCTAATGTTGTAACTGATGTTTTTGGCAAAACATCTCAATCAATCTTAAAGTTAATGCTCTCTAATCCTAGTTTAACTTTAGATGATATTACACCATTACTTCGTAAAAATTTGAAATCATCACCTGAAGAGATTTTGAAATCTATCAATGGTAATTTTGATGAGTCTCAATCATCAAAAATGAATATTGTTCTAAAACATTATGATTCAATTAATGAATGCATTGATGAATTAGAAGAACAAATTTTAAAACTTGCTCTTAAATATTCAGCTGAAATAAATCTTCTTTTAACCGTTCCTGGTATAAAAGAAATATCAGCGATATTTATTATAGCAGAAATCGGTACTAATATGAATATTTTTATTGATGATAAACATCTTTGTTCTTGGGCTGGGCTTACTCCTAGATGTAATGAATCTGCCAAGAAAAAGAAATCTGTTAGAATCACCAAAGCTGGTATTTATATCAAGCCTTTACTTGTTCAGTGTGCTTTATGTGCCATTAAAGATAAATCTTGTCCTTATATAAAGGCTAGATATGAATCTTTAAAAAGAAGACGTGGCCATAAGAAAGCCATTATTGCCATTGCTAGATTATTACTTACAAGCATATACCACATTTTACTTACTTGTGAAGTTTTTGATTATAAGAGATTCGAAAATTTAATGAATAAAAATTTTAAATTTCATAAAAATATTCAAAATACCCCAGAAGAAATGATTTCTTATTTAACTAATTTAGGTTACAATATTACTTTGCAGAATACCTAATAACAGTTTACTATTTCAAAGAACAACTTATTTTATAGTCTTCATTGACTTACTTTAAGTTCAAAAAAATTTCTTATTTTTGAGCTCCTTTTGCATGTTTCAATTTAATTATGTTTTTTTCAACCTTATCCCTTCCTAAAATAAAATACTTCATAGTATTTTATGAAGTAAATTTATTTTAGTACCAACAAAAACCTAATTATTCAAATTTGACGGTTATATATTTTTGCGTATCATATAGTTCTTGAACTGCTCTAATTATTTTATTGGCAAGTTCTGTATTATGTTCTTTATTAGCAATAATAATACTTATTGTATCTCCTTCAATTTTAACAAAATTGTCATATTTAAATTGCTCAGTAATTAATTTTTCAATTTTTTCACATTCACTTTGGGAATCATTAAGTGCTTGTAAGGCATTATAAGCATCATTTTTTTCTTCGATAGTAGCGGCATCATCTAATAAAATATTTTGGTATTCACTCATTTGTTTTAAAATATTTTCATCGTCTTCAACTTGTAAAGCTACTATTACATCTGATTCTTTTACTTCTAAAACTTCACTGACATCGTTATTACCTGCTAAAACGCTTAAAGTTTCATCACCCATACTTACATAATAAATTCCTAATACTAATATTAATGAAAATAGTGTTACAAACCATAAATTTTGCTTGTTTATCATTTTCCCCTCCATTTGAATTCTAATAAAATATATGTCCATATAAAAAATATATTAATAAAAAATGCAATTTCAATCATTTTAAATTACTAATAAATACTTGCGCGATAATATAATTTTGGGTATAATATTTTTAAAGCATAAGGAAGTGTATTTAATGCGAAAAATAATGGCTAGTTTGGATATTGGCGACCATACAATTAAGCTTGTGGTAGGGGAAATAGTTAAAGGAAAACTAAATGTTTTAGCATGTGTAGATACACTAGCTCGTGGAATTAAAAAAGGTTTTATAGTAAATCCTGAAAGTGCAATTGAAGCTCTAGAAGAAATATTTAAAAAAGCAGAAGATCAGATTGGTTTAAGTGTAAGGAAAGTAATAGTTAGTGTTCCTAGTAATGGAATAGAATGTTTTTTAAGTGAAGGTTATACTTCAATAACTAACGAAGAAAAAATAATTACTAGTAATGATATTATTAGATCATTACAATCTGCAGTATATAACAAGATAATGGATAATAGAGATTTAGTATCTATATTACCAACTAAATTTTTAGTCGATGATAGTATTGTTTCCGATTCTCCATTATCAATGCATGCTGAAAAATTAAAGGTAAAAGCTGTTGTAGTTACTGTTCCTAAAAAAAATATAACTCCCATAGTAAAATGCTTAGAAAAAATAAATGTTGAAGTTGTTGATGTAACAGTTGGGGCTTTAGGAGATTATTATGAATTTAAAAATAATAAAAATAGTGGTGAGGTTGGTGCAGTAATTAATATTGGAGCATCTAAAACAACGGTTGCAATATTTAATAAAGGAATAATTACTAATTGTGAAGTAATCGATATTGGCGGAGATAATATTGATTATGATTTAAGTTATGTTTATAAAATAAATCAAAAAGATGCTATTATGTTGAAAGAAACGATAGCCTTAGCTGATAAAAATATTGCTCAAGTTAATGAAGCTATTATTGTGGAAAATAAAAATGGCGATAAAATAAAAATAAATCAATTTAATGTTAGTGAAATAGTAATGAGTAGGTTAGAAGAAATACTAAATTTAGCAAAAAAACAAATAAATCTCTTAACAAAAAAGCAAATTAGTTATATAATTGTAACAGGGGGAGTTACAGAAATAGCAGAGTTTAAAAATATCTTGGATTATGTTTTTAAAAATGCTATACTAGGAGAAGTGAATGAGATTGGAGCTAGACATAATAAATATGCAACAGCTTTAGGTCTTATAAAATATTATGATAGTCGTTTAAAATTAAGAAATCGCGATTTTTCTATATTTAGTATTGAAGAACAAGAAGAATTGAGTGGAATACATAAAAAAGTAAACATTTCTGAGAATTCCATTTTAGGAAAATTATTTGGATACTTTTTTGATAATTGAAGGAGAATGAAATATGAATGGATTACAGATGGATCAAATAGCAAAAATAAAAGTAATTGGTGTTGGCGGTGGGGGATGCAATGCCGTCAATAGAATGATTGAAGAAGGAGTAAAAAGTGTTGAATTTTATGTTGTGAATACTGATTTACAAGTGTTAAACAATTCTTTATGTCCTAATAAAATTCAAATCGGTAAAAATATAACTGGAGGTCGTGGTGCTGGAGCAAACCCAGAAGTTGGTCGTGCTGCTGCTTTAGAAAGCAAAAATGAACTAGAAGATGCATTACAAGGAGCAGATATGGTATTTGTTGCTTGTGGTTTAGGCGGTGGTACTGGAACTGGAGCTGCTCCAATTATTGCAGAAATTGCTCAAGAACTTGGAGCATTAACTGTTGGCATTGTAACTAAACCATTTAGATTTGAAGGTAAAAGGCGCATGGAAAATGCTTTAGTTGGATTAGAAGAATTAAGACAACATGTAGATTCATTAATTATTATTCCAAATGATAGATTAAGAGATATAATAGATAAGACAACTAGTTTTGATGATGCATTTAAAGAAGTTGATAATGTTCTTCATCGAGGCGTTCAATCAATATCAGACTTAATTGCTGTAACTGGAGTTATTAATCTAGATTTTGCTGATGTAAAAACTGTTATGGAAAAAAGTGGTACCGCTATTATTGGTATTGGATGTAATGCTGGTGAAAATAGAGCTATTGAAGCTGCTCGTCAAGCTGTTGCTAATAGTTTACTTGAAGCCACTATTGAAGGGGCAACTAATGCTATTGTTAATGTAACAGGTGGTAAAAATTTAACTTTATTTGAAATTGAAGATGCTGTAGAAACAGTAAGAGAAGCTGCAAACTCTGATATTAACATTATATTTGGGGCTATTAAAAATGAAAATCTTACCGATGAAGTAATAGTTACTGTAATTGCTACTGGTTTTGATGAAGAAACTGGCGAAGAAGCATTATTTTCTGATGATGTTCCAAAAAGAAGAAGTAAACCTCAAGTAGAAATTGATGATGAATACGAAATTCCACCATTTTTAAGAAGTGATAATTTTTAGGGTTCTAGATATCTAGAACTTTTTTATTTGTTATAAAAAAATAATAAAATCGACTTAAAGCAACAAATTATTTTTATTATATTTCGTATAATCATCTTGTGATAAAAAATGAAAATATATTTAGATTTAGTATTTATTATTAATTTTATATATGATTTGCTTTTACTAATGACTGTTGATACGACATTAAAAAGACATACTAAATTAAACAAATTATTTTTAAGTGCTATTATTGGAGCTTTATCATTAATAATTTTATTTATACCATGTGGTCAAATATTATTATTTTTAATGAAAATAGGAATAAGTCTTTTAATGATTCTTATAGCATTTGGCTATAAAAATTTAAAATATTTTACTACAAACATTCTTTATTTATATATGTGTAGTGTTATACTGGGAGGTTTTTTATATTTTTTGAATATCGAATTTAGTTATAAAAGAGAGGGTATTGTTTTTTATTTTGAAGGATTAAGTATAAATTATTTATTATTGTTAATAATTGGGCCAATTATATTATTTTTATATGTTAGGGAACATAAAAAATATAAAAGTACATATATTTATAATTATAAAGTAAATATTATATTTAAAAATGGAAAAGAATTAATTTGTAATGGATTTTTGGATACTGGTAATAAATTACGAGATCCTATTACAAAAAAATATATTATATTAATTTCTAAAAAAATAATTGTACCATTTATTAATATTAGGAGTCCTATATATGTTCCGTACAAAGTAGTTGGATACCAAGGATTAATAAACTGTTATAAAATAAATTATATAAAAATAAATAATCAAATATTTGATAATTATTTAGTAGGAATTGTTCCTGAAAAAATAAGTTTAAATGGAGCAGATTGCTTACTTAATTCAAAATTAATGGAGGATATATGTTTAGAAAATTAATTGAAAAACTAATAGCAAAGTATAATGAAGTATTTTTTGTGGGAGCAACAGATAAATTACCACCACCATTAAAAAAAGAAGAAGAATTAGCTTTATTAATTAAAGCTAAAGAAGGTGATATTGTAGCACGTAATAAATTAATTGAACATAATTTAAGATTAGTTGTTTTTTTAGCCAAAAAATATGAAAATACAATATACGACATTGAAGATTTAGTTAGTATTGGTTCGATTGGTTTAATAAAAGGAATTAATACATATAAAATTGATAAGAATATTAAATTAGCTACTTATGCATCACGCTGTATCAGTAATGAGATACTTATGTTTTTAAGAAAAAATAAAAGAAAGAAAACAGAAGTATCTTTAGAAGAAGCTTTAAATTATGATAATGAAGGAAATGAGCTTCATTTGGAAGATATTTTAGGTACAGATGCTGAATTAGTCCCTCGAGAATATGAGTTAAAAGTTGATAAAGAACTATTAAGTAGAGAAATAGCTACGTTAAATCCTAGAGATAAAGAGATAATGACGTTAAGATACGGCCTTAATAACACAATAGAATATACTCAAAAAGAAGTTGCAGATATGTTAGGTATAAGTCAATCATATATATCACGTATAGAAAAAAAAGTGATAAGAAAATTAAAACAAGTTATGCATTAATTTTTATTATCAAGCAATTTATCTAAAGATGAATTATAGTTTTTAGCAATAGTATATAAAAAGTCAGTTTTGATTATAACTTTCCCAGTTTCATAAGCTGAATATGTTGAAGAATTAATATTTAGCTTTTCACATATTTCTTTAGCTTTAAGTTTCTTTTCTTGGCGTAGATTTTTTAAATTCATACCAATAGTCTTGGCATCAATATCAATTTTTTTGTAATGATTCTTGACATCAGTAATTCCCGTAAGGTAATCAAAAGAAACTTCATAAAATTGAGCTAAAAGATTTAATTTATCAAGTGGTATTTGATCTCTTCCTATTTCGTATCCGGTATAAGTTGATCTTTTAACGTTAATTTTTTTAGCTAATTCTTCTTGGGTAAAATTTTTATCTTCGCGTAAGTCTTTCAGTCTTTCAAATAACATTTTTATCACCAATTTAATTTTCTCATTATTAATATTATTTTCAGACAATTGTGGGAAAATACGAGAAAATGTGATATTATAACTATAGTAATAAGGAGGTAATAATTTGATAAAAGTTACTAATGGTCAAGATAATATAAAAATAAATGAACAAAATTTAATAGAATCTAGTAAAGGATATATAATTAAACCATTATTAGATTATTATTTAATAGAGTTATTGTTCGTTAAAGAAAATAATTATATAACTAAAATTATTAAAACATATCTTGGTGGAGAAACAGCTTTAGATTGTTTTGAAAATAAAAAATTAACAAGTAATATAATATTATTGAGTGAAAAAGATTTTGAAAGATTTAAAAAAGTTTACTATAATATGCTTAGTAAAAATAACTTACAAAAAAGAGCTATTGTAGAAGCATATGCAGAGCTTTTAAGCTTTGAATATTATCAAGCTACTGAAATAGAGGATTGTCATAGTGTTAGTAAAGATGAAATATTTGAAGATGAGTTATCAAATATTTATGATTATAAAAAATATAAAAAGGAAATATATAAAAGAACTAATGAAATATTAAAAGAAAAATATTCTTTAAAGTAAATGTATAAAATATTAAAATTCTTTCCATTAATATAGGGAAAGGATTTTTTATTTATGGCTAAATATAAAGTTGATATTACAGGATTAAATACTAATGATATTAAAGTATTAAGTAATGAAGAAATGACTCATTTGTTTGTTCGATATCAAAATGGGGATATTGATGCAAAAAATGAACTTATTAATGGCAATTTAAAATTAGTATTAAGTATATTAAGATCATTTAATCACAAAGAGAATAATTTAGATGATTTATTCCAAGTTGGTGTTATTGGTCTTATTAAAGCAATTGATAATTTTGATTTATCTTATGGTCTTAAATTAAGTACTTATGCAGTACCATTAATAATTGGAGAAATAAAAAGATATATTAGAGATAATACTGCAATGCGAGTAAGTCGTAGTATTAAAGACTTAGCATATCAAATAATCAAATTTAAAGATGAATACATTAAGGATAATGGAATTGAACCTAAAACAGAATTAATTGCTAAAAGCTTAAATATTGAAGAATATCAAGTAGCTTTTGCACTAGATGCTTTAAAAGATCCATCAAGTATTTTTGAACCGATTTATAATGATGGGGGAGATACAATTTATCTTTTTGATCAAATAGCGGATACTAAAGATAAAAATAGTGATAAAGATATGTTAATATCCCTTAGAAGAGCGTTATTAAAAATTAAAGAAAGAGAAAAATCAATATTATTAGAAAGATTTATTATAGGTAAAACCCAAATGGAAATAGCTGAAGAATTAGGCATTAGTCAAGCTCAAGTTTCTCGTATTGAAAAAAGTGCAATTGAAAATGTCAGAAGATTGATTAAATAAACATATAATTTAGTGGTGATTATATGTATTTAAGTGAGTTACAAAATAAAGATATAATTAGTGTAAAATCGGGTATAAATTTGGGAAGAATTGTAGATGTAGAAGTCAATAATGAAGGAAAAATATTAAGCTTTATTGCGGAAGAAAAGAAATTGTTTCGTAAAGTATTAAAAAATAGCGAGTTATCTTTTACTTTTGCAGATATTGTAAAAATCGGAACAGATGTAATACTAGTAAATAAATAAATTTTGTGATATATTAGTGACATGAGAAAGAAAAGTTTTTTTATTGCTGGAATAATAATTATATTAGATCAATTGATTAAAATAATAATTAATAATAATTTTTTATATGGCGAATCATGTATAATTATTCCCAATTTTTTTAAATTAACTAAAGTTTATAATAATGGTGCTGCTTGGAGTATGTTTAATGAATCCATTGCTTTTCTAATTGTTTTAGCTATAATAGCTTTAGTGTTTTTAATTCATTATGAAAAAAGTTTTAAAAATAATAAAAGAAATTTATTAGCTTTTAGTTTAATTTATGGGGGACTTTTCGGAAATTTAATTGATAGAATTTTGTATGGTTATGTAATTGATTATCTTAAATTTATTTTTGGTAATTATCATTTTCCGGTATTTAATTTAGCTGATATTGCAATAGTAACCGGAGTATTTTTATTATTATATGCCATAATTAGGGGAGAAGATAAAATTGAAAATTGTAGTAGATAGTAATGATAATTTAAGAATTGATAAATATTTAGCTAATAATACAGATTATAGTAGAGAAACTATAAGTAAAATGCTAAATGATAATTATATTTTAGTAAATGAACAAAAAGTTAAAGGAAGTTATAAAGTTAAAAATGGTGATTTAATAAGTATTAAAGAAGGCTACATTAAAGAAACGGATATAAAACCCCAACAAATGCCTTTAAATATTATTTATGAAGATTCTTATTTAATGGTAATTGATAAACCAAGCGGATTAGTTGTTCATCCTGGTAATGGAAATATTAATAATACTTTAGTTAATGGACTTATGTATTACACTAATAATTTAAGTGATATTGGTGAGGTATCTAGACCGGGGATAGTTCATCGGCTTGATAAAGACACTAGTGGTTTAATGTTAGTTGCTAAAGATAATAAATGCCATGAATTGTTAGCAGATGACTTCAAACATAAAAGGATTCATCGCGAATATGTAGCTTTATTAGATGGCGTTTTTCCCCAACAAAAAGCAATTATTGATGCCCCAATAGGGCGTAGTAAAGAAAATTTTCAAAAAATGGCAGTAATTTCGGGTGGAAAACATGCAGTAACTCATGTAGAAGTTATCAAAAAATATCAGAAATATACTTTAGTCAGATTAGTTTTAGAAACTGGGCGAACACATCAAATTAGAGTTCATATGGCATATATAGGTTATCCTATACATAATGATCCTGTTTATAATCGTAAAAATAGTGATTCGTTTGGGCAATTTTTACATTCTGAATATTTAAAATTTAGTCATCCGATTACTAAAGAAATATTAGAATTTCATTCTAAATTACCTGAAGAATTTCAAAGTTTTTTAGATACTTTGGAAAAAGAGAATTAAAATATACATTAAAGTATAAAAAACTACTAAAAAGTAGGGAACAGAAACAAGTTCGTAATTACCAAATATTTTTTTGAAATCTTTTATTAAAAGAAAAGCAAAAATTAATAAAATAATACCAAATATTAAACTAAAAACATAATTTTGGAAGTAACATAAGAATATAACTACAGCAATGTTTAATATATAATTAGTTAATAATAGAAATAATGTATTTTCATTTAAAATATTATAATTTATAATTTTAAAAATTGGAATAACAATTAATAGGACAGAAATAATGTAAAATAAATAAAATATCATTTTAGGCACCTCTTTACTAAATATATGATTTAGTGTAAAATAAAAGAACAAGGAGAGTGTATATGACTTCAGTTACAATTCGTAAAAACGATCAAATAATGATGAGTTTAGTTCATTATTTTGTTACTAAAGAAAATTACTCACCGATTCACGTTCAAGGGGTTCAAGATGAAATATGGTTAGAAAATCTTAATGGACCTTATAGAGTAATTAGAATAAGTAGTCATGCAATAATTAATGAAGAGCAATATAAATTTGATGTATTTAAAGTTAAACATGTTATAAAACAAATCAAAAAGAAAACTTTATCATTTAAAATGAATACTCTAAATATTTATTTAGATATGAGTAAAAAAGTTCCATTCAATAATAATGCCAATATGTTTACGATTAATGTTGATTCATTAAAGGAAATTAAAAAGGATCCTAATTTAAAAGCTATATTTCCCGATATAGATAAAAATCTTATAGAAGCAAGAGATGGCATTGAATTGATAATGAATGTTACAAATGATATTAATAAAAAAACTGAAAAAGAAAATCGTCTATTTGCTAAAGTATTTTCTCCCAAAAAAATAATAATTACTAAAATAATAATTATTTTATGTTTTATTATGTACTTATTATCAGTTATAAAAAGTAGAAATTTATTAATCTTTGATCAATATTCTTTAGCCTCTTTAGGGGCCAATAACTTAATTCTAGTACAAAATGGTCAAATATGGCGTTTATTAACAGCAGCATTTTTACATGGTGGTTTAATTCATTTTATTGTTAATATGTATTCACTATTTATAATTGGTACCCAAGTAGAAACATTTATTGGTAAATGGAAGTTTTTATTTGTTTACATTATTAGTGCTATTACTGGTTGTATGTTGTCTTTAGTTTTTTCCAATGCAACTGTTATATCTGTTGGCGCAAGTGGAGCATTGTTTGGTTTAATGGGAGCTTTACTTTATTTTGGTTATCATTATCGACTATATTTAAGTGGTGCTATTAAAAATCAAATTATTCCAATAATTTTATTAAATTTAATAATTGGTTTTACTGTTTCAAGAATAGATAATGTTGCTCATATTGGTGGTTTAATCGGTGGTTATTTGGCAGCTATGGCTATAGGTATTGAAAATAAAAGTGAAAAAAGAGATATAATTAATGGTTGGATAGTATTAATTCTTTATATTATGTTTTTAAGCTATATAGTATTTTTTGTTAAATAAAATTTTTATAAATAATCCTACGGGATTTTTTTTTTTTTTTTTTTTAAACTTGTATAAAGATAATAATTAAAGTATAATGAGAATATATAATAAAGGAGTCTAAAGTAATGAGAGAAAAAATAAAATTAAAGAACAAAAAAGAAATCATAATGTTAGGCATTGGAGTATTAGTATTATTGCTAGTAGTAAGTGGAGCAACAGTAGCATATTTTGTATCACAAGGCGGAGGTACAGTAAGTAAAAATATGAATTTAATAACAGATACAACAGATATGTTAACATTTAATATAGCAAACGATATAAGTATAAATGCCAATCAAGATAACTTTTCTGAAGGAGCAGGAGATAGAACAAGTAGTACAGTTGCAACAGCAACACTAAGAGCCAATAATACTAATAATACAGCCAGAGCAACATATAATATCTATTTAATAATAGAAAATAATACTTTTGAATATACAACAAGTTATGCAACACCAGAACTATTATTAGAAGTAACAGATCCTAATGGCAACAAGGTAGAAAATATAACAGGATTGTTACATAGTGAAGAAGGATTTGATATAACAACCAGAACCGGAGGATATTTAATAATATCAGATTATGAAATAGCAACAGATACCGGATTAGCAGAACAAGAATGGAATGTAAGTATAAAGTTTAAAAATTTGGATAGTAATCAAAATGAAAATCAAGGAAAAACATTATCAGGTAAAATATATATGACACAAAATAAAATGAGTTCGTATGTCCCAATAGAAATAAATAATGTAGTAAGTGAGGCAACATATAATAGTGCTAAAGTAAGTTTAGAGCTAAGTAATGGAACAAGTGAAGTAGAAAAGTATTATTATGGAATAGAAGAAAATACAAACATGAGAAGTGCTAGTGATGTAGAATATATAGAAAGTGATGTAGCAGAATATACATTTACCAATTTAGAAGAAAATCAAGAATATACAATATATAGTTATGTAGTAGATAAAAATAAAGTAAAATCAAATATATATACAACAAATATAACAACAGAAGAATATGATGTCCCAGTAATAAATAGTGTAAGCCATAGTGTAACATTAACAAGTATTAGTTTAGAAGTAAATGCAACAAAAGGAAGCAATGAAATAACAAAATATATGTATAGTAAAGATAATGGCTTAACTTGGGAATCAAGTAGCAATAATACCTATACATTTAATAACTTAACAGATACAACAGAATATAAAATAAAAGTAAAAGTAGTAGATAGTGAAAATAAAGAATCAACCGAATATTATGAAGCAATAACAACAGAAATATATATAAATCCAACAGTAACCAGAGTAGATGCAACAACGACATGGAATAGTATCACATTAACACCAACCGGAGCAAATGGAACCAATGAAATAAGTAAATATATGTATTCAATAGATGATGGAGCATATCAAGAAAGTAATGTATTTAATAATTTAAGTGATAATAAAGAATACACGATAAAAGTAAAAGCAATAGATAGTTCAAATAGAGAATCAAATGTGTATGAAATGCAAGTAAGAACAGATGAATACATATTACCAAGTATCAACGTAGAAACAAGTAGTACAAGTGATAGTATAACAATCAATGTAAATGGAACAAATGGAGATGGAGAAATAGTTAAGTATTACTATAGTAAAGATAATGGAAGTAACTATGAAGAAAGTACAAGTAATAGTTATACATTTAATAATTTAACAAGTAATACAACATTTTATATAAAAGTATATGTTGAAGATAGTAATGGCAGAGTATCAAGTGAATATGTGACAAGTGAAAAAACTACTTTATCTGCTGCAGATTATGTAATAAATAATGTTTATACAGAAGATGGAGAAAATGGCTTATATTATCATGATGGAGTAGGAACATATACTAATGCTAATCAAGAAGCTGGAGATAACTCATATAGATATAGTGGAGCTAATCCAAACAATTATGTTTGTTTTGGCAGTGATGCAGCAACATGTCCTGATGATAAGTTATATCGAATCATAGGATTATTTGATGATGATAAAGATGGAACATACAATATTAAATTAATAAAAAATACAAGTATTGGAAATTATGCATGGAATAGTGAGAAAGATAATACATGGGATGAAAGTACAAAACCAGATATAAGAACAACATTAAATAGTACATTTTTAGGAACAATAAATTCAACATGGCAAGAAAAGATAGCAGAACATAACTGGAAAGTTGGGGGAATGGTTCAAGGTGGTTCAGGAACAGCAAAGGATTATTACAATACAGAAATAGGAAGTAGCTCAGGTAGTACAACCGATAACATGAAAATAGGATTAATGTATGTAAGTGATTATGGATATGCAGCAGCACCAAGTAACTGGACAACAGGATTATATATTTATGATAGTGCAAGAAGTACAAACTGGCTATATTTAGGTCCTGATGAATGGACAATTTCCCGCAATACAAACTCTTACTATCATGTCTTCTCTGTGATCAATGCAGGGCTTCTCGGCGGCAGCTATGTGGCTCTTACGTATGCGGTGCGTCCGTCCTTTTATCTAGAGTCTAGTGTAGTACTAACTGGAGGAAGCGGAACTTCGAGTGATCCTTATCGCTTGGCAATATAATTGTTTATGATCATAAATAGCATATACTATTTATGATTTTTTGTTGGGAAATAACTTTAAAAAATAATTGATATATGATAAACTAAATATAGTAAGGTGAATTAAATGGAAAGAACGACATTTTTATTACTTGCAGTAGCATATTATATACTTACAATTATTATAGTAATTGTTATGTTAAATTTAATGAATCGTAAAGAAAAAAATAAATTAAAGAAACAAATAGATGAACTTGAAAAAGAAAAAAATTTAATAATATCTGCAAGTATGTTATCAGAATTAAATAAGGTAGAAGCATTGGTTAACAATGATGAAATGAAAATGAAGTTAGAAGACTGGAAAAAAAGGTTTGCTAATATTAAAGATGTTGAAATGCCTAAAATAACTGATACAATCAATGATATTGAAGAATTATTTGAGGAACATAATTTTAAAGAATTAAAAGGCTTAATTATAAAAGCAGATTTTGAATTAAACAATTTAAAAACAAAAGCATCATTTTTATTAGATGAAATTAAAGATGTAACATTAAGTGAAGAAAGAAATAGGGAAACAATTACTAAATTAAAAGCACAATATCGCGAAATAGTAGGAACTTATAAAGATTATGAAGAAGAATATGCTATAATAAAAGTACCTATTGAATTACAATTTGAAAATGTGGATAAATTATTTCAAACTTTTGAAACTGCTATGGAACAAAACGCATATACAGAAGTAGGAAAAATAGTTAAAGCTATCGCAGATATTATTGAAAATTTAAAAGTAGTTATTGAAGAAACACGCCCAATTGTCAACTTAGGAAAAAATTTGATACCTAAAAAAATTGAAGATATAAATAATATTGTCAATAAAATGACTAAAGAAGGATATAATTTAGAATATTTAAATATTGAATATAATATTGAAGAAGCAAATAAGAAAATACAAGATATATTTCAAAGGCTTAATGTTTTAAATTTAGAAGATTCGCTATTTGAACTTAAAACTATGCATGATTATTTTGATTCTTTATATAATGATTTTGACAAAGAAAGAATAAGTAAAAAAATATATGAAGATTATAGCAGAAGTGTATTAATTAAAGCTACTAAGCTAGAAAAGGTTAATAATGAATTATATAAAAAAATTGATGATTTAAAATATAGCTACGATCTTACTGATGATGAAGTGTCAGTTATTTCAGAAATAAAACAAGAAATAATGAATATAAGGGCAAGTTATGATAAAATAGTAGATGTTGCTAGAAGCCATATGCTATCATATTCTAAATTGGCTAGAGAAATGGAAATTATAAATGCTAATTTAAGTAAAACGGAAGAAAAGCTTAATGGAGCACTTAAAAATTTAGGTAGTTTAAAAGAAGATGAAATTAGAGCAAGAGAACAATTAGATGAAATAAAGAAAATATTAAATCAAACTAAGGATAAGTTAAGATCTTTTAAGTTACCAGTAATACCCAAAAATTATTATGTTGAGATGGGTGAAGCAATGGATGCAATTAATGAATTAGTTAAAGCCTTAGATAAAAGACCAATATCAATTAAAATATTAAATTTAAGGGTAGATACAGCTAGGGATTTAGTTTTAAAAGTTTATAATACTATAAATGAGACAATTAAAACCGCTAAAATGGCAGAAGTTGCTATTATATATGGTAATAGATATAGAGTTACCAATCGAGAAGTAGATTTTGGTTTGGTAAAAGCCGAAAATATGTTTTTTAAGGGTAATTTTAAAAATAGTTTAGAAAATGCAATTAATGCAATAAATATTGTAGAACCTGGAATTCATAAAAGGTTGTTAGAAGAGTATAGGTGATTTTGATGGAAAATGAATTTTGTGCTAGAACTGCTGGTATATGGCAATTTATAGGCTTTTTCTTATTGATAATTAAAATATTAGTACCAGTTATAATAATAATTTTAGGTATGATAGATTTTTTTAAAGCTATTTTAAGTAGTGATGAAAAAGCAATAAAAAAAGCATCCGTGTCCTTATTTCAAAGATTAATAGCAGGAGTTATAATATTTTTTATTCCAACATTAATATTAGTAATTTTAAATTTAGTGTCAGGGGTTTCTGAAACTTTAGATGCGATGGAAGAATGTAAAGTATGTGCTTTAAGTCCTACTAGTGATGATTGTGATAAATATGTTAGAGAAGCTAAGTGTTTTGTAGATCCAAATAGTGCTGGATGCTAAGTGTAGGAGATGATGAATAATGATTTATTTAGATTATAGTGCCACAACTCCAGTTTCCTATGAAGTATTAGATACTATTTCTAAAGTAACAAAAGAATTTATTGGAAACCCTAATTCTTTACATGCTTTAGGATTAAAATCAGCTCAATTATTAGAAAGTGCTACAAAACAAATTGCTGATATATTTGGCATTAGTACGAATGAAATTATTTATACTAGTGGAGCAACAGAAGCCAATAACATGGCTATAATTGGAGTGGCAATGGCCCATCATCGTAAAGGTAAACATATTATTGTTTCTAAATTGGAACATCCATCAATATATGCTATTTGTGAATACTTAAAAAGTATTGGTTTTGAAATAGATTATGTTAAAAATGATAACGAAGGATTAATTGATTTTGATGATTTAAAAAGATTAATTAGAGATGATACTATACTTGTTAGTATATGTGCTGTTAATTCAGAGACTGGGGTACGTCAACCATTAAAAATGATTAGACAAATAATAAAAAAAGAAAATATTGCAACGATATTTCATTCTGATATGACACAAGCAATAGGTAAAATAGCAGTTAATTTTCATGATGTAGATTTAGCAAGTATGTCAGCTCATAAAATCTTTGGGCCAAAAGGAATTGGTTTTTTATATAAAAGTAATATGATTAAAATTGTTCCTCTAATTTATGGTAGTGGAAAAGTAAATGAGCTAAAACCAGGAACACCACCACTTCCATTAATAGCGGCATTATCCAAAGCAATAAGACTAGCTAATGATTCTTTAGAAAAAAGGGAACGTTTTATTAATTTATTAAATAATAAAATAATAACCGCTTTAGAACAATATCCAAATATTAAAATAAATAAAACTAAATATTCTATACCACAAATATTAAATATAAGTATTATGAATGTGATGCCAGAAACATTTATTCACATAATGGATAAACATGAAATATATTTAAGTACTAATACAGCTTGCTCCAGTGGAGATATTTCGAGTAGTATTATGGCGATATATAATGATATTAAAAGAGCAAAGCATACCATAAGAATTAGTTTATCATATGTCACCACTACTGAAGAAGTAAATAAATTTATTGAAATATTTAAAGAAGAATATGAAAAAATAATGCAAGTTAAATAAGGGGGTATTATGGAAAAAATTATTATCTTAAAATATGGTGAATTATCTACTAAAAAAGATAATATAAATTATTTTATAAAAACTTTAAAACAAAATATAGGTAAGGTAATTGAAGATGTTGATTTTCAAATATATTATGATTTTGGTAGAATGTATATCTATGTCAAGGAAGAAGATATTGATTATTGTTTAGATAGATTAAAAAATGTATTTGGTATATTAGAAATAATAGTAGGTTATAAAAGTAATGATTTAGATATAGAAAATATAAAAAATAATGTATTAGATTTAGTAAAAGCAAAAGAATTTAATACATTTAAAGTAAAAACAAAAAGAAGTAATAAAAATTATCCAATTAATAGTATGGAAGTAAGCAGATTAATTGGGGGATATTTACTTAAAAATATAAAAAATATAACGGTAGATGTACATAATCCACAACTTTTAATAGAAATAGAAATACGAAATAATGAAGTTTTATTTTATTTTAATGGTATAAAAGGTTTAGGAGGTTATCCTGTTGGAACTTTAGGAAAAGGATTACTTATGCTAAGCGGAGGAATAGATTCACCAGTAGCAGGTTTTTTGACTATTAAAAGGGGTGTCAAATTAGAAGCAATTTATTTTGAAAGTCCACCCCATACTAGCGATTTTGCTAAAGAAAAGGTTATTAAATTATGCAAAATTTTAGGTCAATATAATGCTAATATTAAACTCCATATTATAAATTTTACAGAAATACAAGAAACAATATTAAAAAATATTCCACATGAATATTTAATTACGATAATGCGCAGAATGATGTATCGTATAAGTGCTATTATAGCGCATAATAATAAATGCAATATTTTAGTAAATGGCGAATCCATTGGTCAAGTTGCTAGTCAAACTTTAACTAGCATGCGAGTTATAAATGAGGTTGTTAAGATACCAGTTATAAGACCAGTAGCTTGTTTTGATAAATTGGAAATAATAAATATTGCCAAAAAAATAGGTACTTATGATATTAGTACCTTACCATATGAGGATTGTTGTACAATATTTGTTCCTGATCATCCAGTTATTAATCCTAGTTTAAAAATGGCTACAGAATATGAAAATCATATTTCTTATGAAGAATTAATTCATAAAGCAATCAAAAATCATGAAGTAATAAATATTAATATAAAAGAAGAAAATAAATATCAAGATTTATTATAATTTAGATAAATAAAACCATAATATAAATGGTGATATTATGGAAAAAAATATAAATTACTATTATAAGGGGTATGATATTACTAATAAAAATCGTTTAGAATATATGATTCAAGGTATGGATAATCCTTATGGTTATAATTTTGAAAGTAATGCAAAAAGAGTTGTTAATTATGATTATAATGTTACTCATCCAAATCAAGATGGTGTAAAAAATGGGGAATATTTGGGAAAAAGATAGCAAAGTTATCTTTTTTTTTGTATAATAAATCTAGAGGTGAAGAAAGATGAAAATATTATCAGTAAATGCCGGTAGTTCATCATTAAAATTTACGTTAATAGAACTACCAGCTAAAAATGTCATAGCAAGTGGATTATTTGAAAAAATAGGTTTAGCGGATAGTTGTTATACTATTAAATATAATGGAGAAAAAATTACAACTAATGAAGCATTACCTGATCATTCAGTTGCTGTTAAAAAATTAATTGATGCATTATTAAATATGCAAATAATAAGTTCTTTAGAAGAAATTGAAGGTGTTGGTCATCGAATGGTTCATGGTGGCCAAGAATTTAGCAAATCAGTTATTTTAACAAATGAAGTTTTAGATAGAATTGCTAAGTATAACGAATTAGCACCTTTACATAATCCTGCAAATATAATGGGAGTTAAAGCATTTATGAAAGTACTTCCAAATACTATTCAAGTTGGAGTATTTGATACGGCTTTTCATACCACTATGAAAGAAACAGAATTTTTATACCCAGTTCCTTATGAATGGTATGAAAAATATCAAGTACGTAAGTATGGCTTTCACGGCACATCACATCGTTACATAAATAAAACTATTAGTGAATTATTAGGAAGAAATGATTTAAAAGTTATTTCTTGTCATATAGGTAATGGCGGAAGTATTACAGCTATTGATTCTGGTAATGTAGTTGATACATCAATGGGCTTTACTCCATTAGCAGGTATTATGATGGGAACTCGTAGTGGAGATATTGATGCTAGTATTTTACAATATATGGCTAAAAAAAGTAGTAAAAGTTTAGATCAATTAACTAATGAATTAAATAAAGAAAGTGGCTTATTGGGAATTAGTGGTATAAGTAGTGATTCAAGAGATGTTGAAGAAGCTGCAAATAATGGTAATGAAAAAGCAATACTAGCTCAAGAAATGTATGCTCGTAAGATAGCTAATTATATAGCTATGTATAATAATTTACTAAATGGAGCAGATGTTATAACGCTAACTGCTGGAGTAGGTGAAAATAGCAAAACTATGAGAAAGATGATTCTTGATCGTATTGCATCTTTAGGAGTAAAGTTAGATGAATCTAAAAATGATTTTAGAGGAGAATTAAGATTAATTACAACAGATGATTCAAAGATTCCGGTATATGTTGTCCCAACAGATGAAGAATTGATGATTGCTATGGATACAATGGAACTTGCTTTACAAAATAGATAGAAAGTGGTGAGTATAATTAAAAAAGAATTATACAAAAAAATAATTAAAATAATAAAAGATTATGATGAAATTGTATTAGCAAGACATATAGGGCCTGATCCTGATGCTATAGCTAGCCAAATTGCTTTAAGAGACTCAATTCGCTTAACATTTCCTAATAAAAAAGTTTATGCAGTTGGAGCAGGAGTCCATCGTTTTAAATATTTAGGTAATCTTGATAAAATAAATTTAAAAGAATTAGAAAATGCTTTATTAATTGTTTTGGATGTACCTAACTTTATTAGAGTAGATGGTATCGAAGATTTAGAATATAAAGCTATATTAAAAATAGATCATCATCCTGCAGAAGATATTATTGGGGATGTTGATTGGACAGATGATACAATGTCTAGTACTTGTGAAATGATTGCTAATTTAATAATGGATACTAAATTAGTTTTAGATCATAAAATTGCTGAAAATTTATATTTAGGTATGGTTTTTGACAGTGATAGATTTTTATTACAAAATACTAGTACAGAAACATTTAAAACCGTTTATAATTTATTAAATATTAGTAAAATAGATTTTGTACCTTTATATGATAATTTATATGAAAGAAGCATTATTGAAGAAAAGTTTCGTGCTTATATAATTAATAATATTGAAATTAGCGAAAATGGCTTTGGTTATATTTATGTATCTGATGATATATTAAAAAAATATCATGTTGAAGCTACTATTGTTTCTAATCAAGTAAATGACTTTTATTTTATTAAAGAGCTTATTTGTTGGATGTTTGTAGTTTATGATGAAAGAAATGATATATATAAAGCTAATATAAGAAGTAGAGGTCCAATTATTAATGAAATAGCTAATAAATATAATGGGGGAGGTCACAAATTTGCATCAGGATGTCGTTCTAAAGATTTAAAAACTTTAGAAAAGTTAGCTAAAGATTTAGATGAAGCCTGTGTAAATTATATAAATGAAGAAAATAATTAATGAAAATACTAAAAATAATAAAAAAGAAAAATAATTTATATAATATTTTACTTAGTGATAATACTTCACTAAGTTTTTATGATGAAACAATCATTAATTTTAATTTATTAAGTAATAAAGAAATTACTCCAGAAAACCTAATTAAAATAACTGAATACAATAGAAAAATAGAAGCATATTATAAAGCCCTAAGTTTTATTAAAACAAAATTAAGGACTGAAAAAGAATTAATAGAGAAATTAAATAAACTAGGTTATAATCAAAATTGTATTAAGGAAGTTATTGAAAAGCTAAAAAAACAAAGATATTTAAATGAAGATTTATATATCAAAAGTTATATTGAATATCAAATTACTTTATCAATTAAAGGTCCTTTAAAAATAAAAAAAGAGCTAGAAAAACTTGGATTTAAAGAAGAAAAAATAAATAATTATTTAAATCAGTATCCTGAAGATTTATGGCAAGAAAAAATAAAAAAAATAATTGCAAAAAAAATTAAAGCTAATCACAATTTATCAAAAACTTTATTTATAAATAAAGTTAAAAGTGATTTATATCAATATGGTTATGAAAAGTCTTTAATTAATCAAATTAATATTGATTATAGTGATGAACATAATATATTAAATAATGTCTTTCAAAAAGAATTAAAAAAATTAAAAAGAAAATATACTGGAAAAGAATTAAAAGAAAAATTAAAATATAATTTATATAAAAAAGGTTTTAATTTAGACGATATAAATAATCTAGTAAATCAAGAATATTTATGATATACTTTCATTAGGTGATTATATGAAAAAAATCATAGTAATATTATTGGTAGCATTATTTTGTAGCAGTATAAATTATCAAAATGTTTCTGCAACAAATTTAAATTATTTTGAATATAATGATTTTAATAAGCATGATTATTTAAATTCTACAATGCTTGCTAATTCTAATAGTGGTTCAAGTAATAATTTAGAAATAACACCAATTACTTTTTGTGAAGATAATAATGTTTTATTAACTTTTCAAATAGTTGGCTATATTATTTTTATAATAAAAATTGTAGTTCCTTTAATTTTAATTATAATGGGAGTTATGGATTTTGCTAAAGCTGCTATTTCAAGCAGTGATAAAGCTAATAGTGAAGCATTATCATCCTTAATAAGACGTATCATAGCAGGAGTAATTATATTTTTTATCCCAACAGTTATTAGCTTTGGTATTTCCCTAATTGATGGTTTTTCTAAATTTCAAAGTGAAGATTCGACATTTGGTGAAAAAGATCGAAATAATAGTTGGACAAAATGTACTGTTTGTTTATTACATCCATTTGATGATGATTGTGAAGCTAAACCTTTGTTTAAAGACTGATAAAATCAGTTTTTTTGTGTGATAATTTATAATAACAAGTGCAACATTTGATAATTTAAATAAAAAAACAAGGCTTAGTACCTTGTTATTCTTCATCTTTAGTTTGTAGTTGTAATAATAAATTTTGGATATATGTTGTATATTGACGATTTATTTCATCATCTTGAATATCCATGCCATATTCACGACGATAATGTTGTAATGCATTAATACCTGCATCATCATTGTTACTTACATATTCTGTTCCTAAAGTAGTTTTAATTTCTTCTTTTAAATTTTCTAATGTATCTTTTTCTAAAGTTTTAATTTTATAAATTACGTGATATCCTAATTCAGTAGTTATTACTTTAGTTGAATATTCACCATCTTTTAATTTAGCTGCGGCATCAATTAATTCATCATATTCAGAATCTAAATCCCCATAGTTTATTTCTCCTAAATTACCGCCATCATTTTTTGTATCTTCATCTTCTGAATATTCTTTAGCTAATTCGCTAAATTTTTTTTCTAAATCTTCGCCATTTTTCTTTGCTTCATCTAATTTGGCAATGACTTCTTTAATTTTTTCTTGAGCAGCTGTTTCAGCAGCATCTTTTTCTTCGTCAGTAGCATCATCTTTTACATCTGGAGTAATTAATATATGAGCAATTTCCATATCACCAATTACTTTGTCATTGTAATATTGTTCAATTTCTTCATCAGTTATTTGACTTTTAGCATATTCTTCAATAGCATGACTTTGCATCATTGATAAATATAGTGATTCTTGATAAGCATCGATAGATTGATATCCTAATTGTTGTTGAAGTTGTGTTAAAAACTTTTCTTCACTACCATAATTTTCAATAAAAGTATCAATATATGCTTCTGCTTGTGCTTCTGCAGTTTCTATATAATCAGAAAATTCTTTTTCCAAAATATATTTATCAATCATTGTTATAAGAGTTTGTAAACCATAACTATCTTTTATTTTAGTATAAAAATCATCAACACTTATCATTTCTCCATTTTCAAACGAAACAATAGCTTCTTGACCATTTTCTAGTTTAGGAATTTTACCACATCCACTTGCTAATAACAATATAGCACATAATCCAATTATTTTTTTCTTCATTTCTCTCTCCTTACAAAAAATATTATAGCAAGAATTTATTTTAAATACAATAAATTCACTATATTTTCACGGAAAAAAAGCACTCACACATCTTAAAACTTACCATACAATACTAATGAAAAGACAAATAAAGGAGGAAAGTTTTATGAATCATTGTGGAAATGGCCTAGGTGCTGCTATAATCTTAGTATTATTTATTTTATTAATAATTATAGTAGGGGCCTTTATCTAAATAAATTAAGTAAGGAGGTTATAAAATGAGTTGTTGTAAAAAAGATTGCAACCCATGTGATGGAAATAATGGATTTACTGCTAACTATGCATTCATAGTTTTGATATTATTTATTCTTTTAGCCATCATTTGGGGTGGAGCATTTTATTAAAGAGGGAAACCTCTTTTTTGTTTGCCAAATATATTGATTTTTTTTTTTTTTTTTTTTGTATAATGGGGAAAATAGAGGTGTATCCATGAAAAAAATAGTAGTAGGAATAATATTAATTATTACAATAATAGGAATAGGAAGTTATCAATATTTAGCGAGTAAAAATGAAGTAAGTACAAAAGAAAAGCAGATAAAAAATACAAATATGCTCACGATGATGTTAGAAACAGAAGCGGGTACTGGAATATATGAAGAAGCTACTCAAAGTGAATGGTCACTTGATGGATATGTATTTAATGAAAACTTAAGTAAATGTGAAAATGGTGGGACAGTTACTTACAATGAAGAGACTAAAAAAATAAATATGCAAACAAATATAAGTGATAAATGTTATGTGTATTTTGATATTAAAAAGGAACTTACTTTTGCAGAATATATTATAAATGAAGTATACACCGAAGATGGAGTAAATGGCTTATATTATCATGATGGAATAGGTTCATATACCAATGCTTTTGAAGAAGCAGGAGATAATTCGTATAGATACTCAGGAGCAAATCCCAATAATTATTTGTGTTTTGGGAGTGATGCTGCAACCTGTCCAAATGATAACTTATATAGAATAATAGGGTTATTTGATGATGATCAAGATGGAAAATATAATATTAAATTAATAAAAAATAGCAGCATAGGAGACTATGAATGGGATGATGGTGTTATATCATTTGAAAATTCTTTAGCTATTAGTAATAAAAATGTTAAATACAAAGTAACGAGATTAAATGATATTTTGGCAGCCCCAGATGTTTGCAATGGCAGTAACTCATGGGCTACAGCAGATTTAAATTATTATCTTAATAATGATAAATTTTTAAATAAATTTGATATATTATGGCAGGATAAAATTTTTAATAATACTTGGCAAGTAGGAGGAAATTCGGAAACTAATATAATTGATGTAACAATAAAAAATACCTATCAGAATGAAATAAAAATCCCAGCTGAAAATACAACATATACAGCTAAGATAGGCTTAATGTATGTAAGTGATTATGGATATGCGGCTAGTCCTGAAAACTGGAAGACAAATTTAAGCTCTTATAATAATACAACAAATACTAATAATAATTGGCTATATTTAAAAGCAAATGAATGGACTATAACTCGTGGATATTTTTCATCACTTTCTGTATTTATGATAAATTTTATGAGAGAAACTAACACTAGGTCAGGAAGCGTGTTGTCAAATTATGTTTGCAGCGAATTTTATTCAGATTTAAAAGTAAGGCCTACTTTTTATTTAAATTCAGATATATTATTTCAATCTGGTTCTGGCACCAAAACACATCCATATCGCATTTAAATTTAACTTGCATTTTGTAATAATTTTTTTCACAAATTGACGAAAATATATTTATCTGTTAGAATATTCTTGAATAGGAGTTGAGTTATGTGAACAATATAAAATTGTTATTTAAGAATAAGAAGTTTTTAATTAGCTTTATTGTAGTTTTTTTATTAATTATAGGAATGGTTGTTTTTTTAATATTAAATAATAAAGAAGCAAAAGAATTAAAAGAAGAAAAGTATTCTGCATACATTATAAATGGCAATAATGCTGTTTTAAAAATTGATTTTAAAGAAAATTACTATGAATGCATTAAAAATAGTAAAAAAGAAGTTTGTGGTGAAATTACTAATAAAGTTATGGATTTTGAATTATTAAATGATTTAAGTTTTGAAATAAACTTAAAAGATATGGATATAGAAAAAGCCATAATATTATTTATTAATACATTAACAGAAAATGTAACTGAAATAAATGATTTAATTATTTTATCAAATTATGAATTTACTTCTGATTTTAAAGAACAAGTTGACGATAATATAACAAGTGATATTAATTTAATTATATCTTATCAAGAAAATTTTGAAGATATGGATTTATCTACTTTTTATACAGTAACTTTTGACAGTGATGGTGGAAGTAGTATTGATAGTGTTGTTGTAAAAAAGGGAGATAAAGTGCAAATCCCAAATGAACCAAATAAAGATAATTATACATTTTTGGGATGGTATTTAAATGATGAAAAATATGATTTTGATCAAGAAGTCAAAGAGGATATAACACTTATAGCAAAATGGGAAAAAAATAAAGATTCTAGTAATATTAATGTAAGCAATAATAGTAGTAGTGAAAAAATTAATTTAAATAATAATGTAAATGCAACAATTTATTATAAAGATACTGGAGATGAAAATTGTTTCTTTTATATGTTTGTTAAAAATTTACAAGAAGTTTATCCAGATGCTGAAATAACTGATTATACAAATAATATTAAACATGCAACTTATTGGTCAGGCCCAAGTGAAGATAGGGCAACAACTGAAATAAGTAATGATGATTTAAATAATGGTAATTTAAATTTTGATAGTAATAAAGAAAGTAAATTGCAAAATATATTTGCTAAATATGAAAATAGTGTTGGTATAAATATAGATAGATTTAAATTAGCAAATCATCGCATTTATTATACATATCAATATATTACTTTTAACGGTTTAAATGTTGCAGATGGTACAAATGCTAATAAAGAAATAGAAAACGCTTTAGCAACTTCAACATTATTTCAAGGACCTTGTGGTGGTTATGATTATTATGAAAATGTCATTGTAGATGAAAATATATGTTCTTTATATAATTTAGATTGTGATCGGTGGTAAAATGAAATTCTTATATAAGAATTTTCTTTTAGTTTTACTTTTATTTTCATTATTATTTCTTCCTTCTGTAGAAGCAGTTAGTAATCCGTATGGAAAATATCAAGATTTATATGGGGAAAAAACTGTTAGATGTACATGGTATGCTTGGCAACAAGCTTATGACAATTTAGGTGTAGTTTTACCAAGATGGGGTAATGCTCAAACTTGGTATAATAGTGCTATTTCAGATGGATTTAAGGTTGGAAAAGAGGCACGAGCTAATTCTATTGTTGTGTGGTCATCAAATGATAGTTATGGCCATGTTGCTTTTGTTGTATCAGTAGATCAAGAAAATAATAGTATGATAGTTAATGAGGGAGGAATACCTAGTGTAGGTAATGAAGGAATATTAACGAATGTTAAAAAATCGACCACAAGTTCTAATTTAATCGGTTTTATATATTTAGATGAAGTTCCAAATAAACAAAATAATCCTAATTCTAATAATACTATAAGTAATGCAAATGCATCTAAAAATAAATCTAGTAATAATAATTTAGATACTTTAGATATTGATATAGATAATTTTCAATTTCAAAAAGATGTTTTAGAATATAATTTTGAAGTTTCATTTGCTAAAAAAATAATTATTATTAAAGCTGAAGCTGAAGATGAAAAGGCTTTGGTAGAAGGAACTGGTCAAAAAGCTTTAAAACTAGGAGAAAATAATTACAGTATTATAGTAACTGCTGAAAATGGTGCAAAAAAAGAATATAAAATAAATGTAAATAGATTAGAACCTGTAGCTAGTGATAAAAAAGTAGAAAAAGAAAATTATAATGTAAATAAAAAGGATAATTTGAAAATTGTAATAGTAAGTATTTTATCAATAATAAGTATTATTATAGTATTCTTAATTTTGAGAAAAAAATATAAAAAAAATAAATAAATTTATAGACAAGTATACGGGTTTATGCTAATATTAAGGCGATATGGAGGGTAATATGTTAACTGTTAAAAATATTACAAAGATGTATGATAAATTAAAAGCAGTCGATAATTTATCTTTTGAAGTAAATGATGGAGAAATATTTGGTTTGCTTGGGGAAAATGGAGCTGGAAAAACTACTACTTTTAGAATTATAATGGGGTTAATTGATGCTAATAGTGGTTCCGTATTATTAAATGGGAAAAAAATTGATTATGAATTAACTGATAAAATTGGATTTGTTACGGAAGAAAGAAGTTTACTTACTAAATTAACTGTTAAAGAACAAATAGAATTTTATGGAACATTAAAATCAATGAGTAAAGAGGATATTGATAAAAAATTAGATTATTGGTTAGAAAGATTTGAAATATCTAGTTATAAAAATAGAAAAATAAAAGAATTATCTAAAGGTAATCAACAAAAGATTCAATTTATTTCGGCGATCATTAATGAACCTACATTGCTTATTTTAGATGAACCATTTACTGGATTAGATCCAATTAATGTAAAATTAATTAAAGATGCTATTTTTGAATTAAAGGAAAAAGGCTGTTCAATAATTTTTTCTTCTCATCAAATGGAATATATTGAAGATTTTTGTGAAAAATTAGTTATATTAGTTAAAGGAAAAGCTATATTAGAAGGAAATTTAAAGGATATTAAAGAATCTTTTGCTAAGAAAAATATATTAATAAAAGGTGAAGATATAGATTTTGATGAAATAAAAAAAATAAAGGGAGTTATCAGTGTTGATAAAGTAAAAGGGGAATATGAAGTAAAAATAGAAAATAAAGATATAGCTGCTAAAGTATTTTCTAAAATAAAGAATAAAAATATTACAAAATATGATGTAGTAGAGCCGACATTAAATGAAATATTTATTGAGAAAGTTGGTGGTATTCATGAATAAAAAATTTTGGTATTTAACAAAAATTAGTTTAAATAAAAAAATTAAATCTAAATGGTTTATAGTTACAAATATAATTATTTTTATTGCCATTGTTGCTCTTATGAATATATCATCAATTATTGAATTTTTTGGTGGGGATTTTGAGAATAGTACTCATGTATTAATAGTAGATAATACAGATAGTAGCTATGATTTATTTAAAAATAATTTAGAGGTATTTAATGAAGAGATTGATATTACTGTTGAAGAAAGTAATGAAAGTATTGATGCATTAAAAGATAATTTAGAAGATGAAGAATTAATTGTTATTTTAAATAGTGATCCATCTAAGTATATAGTAGCAGAAGTAATAAGTAATAATAAAATAGATAATATTACTTATCAGTTCATTGTTCAAGCATTAAATAATACTAAAACTACTATAGGTATGATGGCTAGTAATATTGATCCTAATATTTTACAAGCAATTGAAGCTAATGTTGAAGTAGAAAGAACAATATTAAATGAAGAATTAACTAGTGATGAAAATGCTGATTTAATAATGAGTAGTGTATTTCCTACTTTAATATTACCATTTTTTATGCTGATTATCTTTTTAGTACAAATGGTAGGGGGAGAAATATGTGAAGAAAAAACTACTCGTAGTATGGAAATAATTATTTCTAATGTTTCTCCAAAAACACATTTAATGTCTAAAATATTAGCTAGTAATTTATTTGTTATAATTCAAGCTTTATTATTAATACTTTATTCTATAATTGCTTTAATGATTAGTAAATATTTAGGTAATTCTATATTTGATATATCTAGTAGTATTTCTACTATAGTAGATACTTTAAAGACAAGTGGTATGTTTGCTAAATTAGGTTTAATAATACCTATTACTATTATTTTAATTATTGCATCTTTTGTAGCCTATTCTTTAGTTGCAGGTATACTTGCATCAATGACAGTAAACATTGAAGATTTTAATCAATTACAAAGTCCAATTATGCTTATATCTTTAGCAGGATATTATTTATCTATAATGGCATCTATGTTTGATGGCTCAATATTTATTAGAATATTATCTTATATACCATTTTTATCAGTCTTTATTAGTCCAACATTATTTGTTATAGGACAAGTTACTTTAATTGATTTATTAATATCAGTAGCTGTATTAATTGTATTTATAGTATTATTATTAAAATATGGTTTAAAAGTATATAAAGTTGGTATACTTAATTATTCAAGTAATAAAATATGGTCAAAATTTTTTAAAGCATTTAAAAGTAAAGAAAATTAATTTAAAAAAATTTAAAAATTTATATGAATCTCATTTTTATTATATTTAAGAATGAGATTTTTATATGTCAAAATTAATTTATAAATATTATAAAAACACTTGACTTTTATTTTTATTTTTTATTATATTTTTTTTTTTTTTTTTTTTTTTTTTTTTGTATAATAGGAAAAAATAGAGGTGTGTAAAGCAAATAAAATAAGATGCTTGCGTTACCTATATTTTTGTAATATAATTAAAATATATAAAGTAACACAATATGACAAATTTTTTAAAAATTATTTGTTATAGTAAAGTAGAGGATAGAAAATGAAAAAGAAAATAAGTATAATAATTACATTATCAATAGTATTAATAGGTATAATAGTAATACTAATAAATAGGGAAGAAAAGATAGTAAAAGAAACAAATAAAGAAGTAATAAAAAAAGCTAATATGTTAACAATGATGTTAGAAACAGAAGCGGGAACAGGTAATTATGAAGAAGTAACACAGAGTGAGTGGCCGCAGGAGGGATATGTATTTAATGCAGAACTTTCTAAATGTGAAAATGGTGGAACACTCTCTTGGGATGATGAGAATAAAAAAGTAGTAATGCAGTCAAATACAAGTGATAAATGTTATATATACTTTGACATAGCAAATCAAACATTTGCAGATTATATAATAAATGGAGTATACACTGAAGATGGAGTAAATGGATTATATTATCATGATGGAATAGGAACATATACAAATGCTAATCAAGAAGCTGGAGATAATAGCTATCGCTATAGTGGAGCAAATCCTAATAATTATGTGTGCTTTGGTTCAAATACTGAGACATGTCCAAATGATAACTTATATAGAATAATCGGATTGTTTGATGATGATAAGGATGGAACATACAATATTAAACTAATAAAAAATACAAGTATTGGAGATTATGCATGGGACTCAGGAAATAGTAATACATGGGATTCAAGCACAAAACCAAATATATATACAACTTTGAATACCACATATTGGGCAACATTAACTAGCGAGTGGCAAAACTTAATCGATGCAACGTACCAATGGCAAGTTGGAGGAATGGCAAAAGATAACTCATATATAGTAAAACAATATTATGATGTAGAAATAAAAAATCAAACCGGATATGAAGAAACAATGGCAGTAGGATTAATGTATGTAAGTGATTATGGATATGCAGCAAGTCCTGAAAATTGGCAAACAGCCTTATATGATTATAATAATACAACAAATACAAATAATAATTGGATGTATTTGGGAGCTGTTGAATGGACTATTTCCCACAGGCTGGGCAGTCCGAACAGTGTGTTCTATGTGCACAGCGCGGGCGGTGTCGGCTACAACAGTGCGAGCTTTGCGGATGCGGTCCGTCCGTCCGTTTATCTCAAGTCTGAAATAGCTCTTGAGGGGGGAACTGGCAGCGCCGGTGACCCATTTAGAATTAACCTATAATAGGACAAATTCGCTTGTCTACGCGTCCTTGCGATGCGAGGCAAGCAGGGGAAAAATGAGTGAGTAACCAAGCGGATAAATAAGCTTGGCAGTGAGATGATAAGGCCGGGTCTGCATGTAGTGCAGGTGGAGGCCGGCGCCTTTAATCTAGGGTAATTTGGGATAAATTCCCACAGATTGGACAATACGAACAATGCGAATGCGGTCCGTCGAGACCTTTATTTGTTCTAGAACTATAAGATTAAGGTTTTATAGTGAATGAGGTAAAGGACAAAAATTATCCTTGGATATTAATCCTAAAAAAGAAATATAGATGGAAGATTATACGTAATCTTCCTATTAACTATATTAAATTAAAAAGGAGTTATATGGCGAAATATCTTAAAATATATAAAATAGGTAATTTTTATAATGCCTATGGAGATGATGGAATAATAATCCATTACTTAATTAAATATAAATATGTTGAATATAAAAAATCTGTTGGTTTTCCAAAATCTTCTTATAATAAAGTAATAAATATATTACAATGTCATGATATATCATATGAAATATATGATAAAGATACATTACAAGAAAATATAATGGTATAAGTAAGAGATATGATAAAATATTAAAGGAGCATTAAATGCTTATAATATGGAACAACGTGTAGCTAGATTACGAAAAAAAATAAATGATTGTACTTTTGAAGAATTAGAATCTTTAATAATGGGAACAGATTATTGAAAATGAAAAATTTTTATTAGTTAAATATGTAAAAAAGTTTATTATTGAATTAGAAAAAATAATTCTAACATTCCCTAAAAAGGATATAATATCTTGAAATATGATATATAATGATTCATTAGAACTTTTAGAATTAATTATTAAGGCTAATTATGAACAAGAAAAAAGTGTTAAACAAACATATCAAATAGCAGCTTTAGCTAAAATTAATAAAATAGATTTTTATTTAGAAAGAGCATATAAACTAAAATATATTAGTGAAAAACAATGTTTAAATAAAACTAATGAGTTAATTAAAATAAATAAAATGTTATTTGCGTGGTGTAATAATGCTAAATGAATTAAATATAAAAAATGTATTAGATATATATGAAAATGAAATAAGTAAAAATGTTAAAAATAAGAAAAAACTATATTATTTTGATATTAATAAAATACAAAATATAAATAGTATAATTAATATGCTAAAAGTAAGTAATGTAGGACATGAAAAATATAATATATTTGTAATACATGAACCAAAAGAACGCTTAATTATGAGTTTAAGTGTTAAAGATAAAGTAATAAATCATTTTGTTACTAAATACATTTTAGAGAAAAAACTTTCTAAATATTTAGATGATAGAAATGTAGCTACAAGAAAAAATAAAGGAACAGATTATGGCATAAGGTTAGTAAAAAAATACTTAAATATTATGAAAAATAAATATGATGATTTTTATGCGTTAAAAATTGATATAAGTAAGTATTTTTATAGTATTGATCATAATGTTTTAAAAAAATTGTTAATAGATAAATTAAATAATTATGAATATGAAGTTATTTGTAAAATAATAAATACCACTAATAAGAAATATATTAATGAAACAATAGCTAAAATAAGAAGAAAATACAATTATGATATTCCTGATTATTTTAACAATAAAGGGTTACCTATTGGTAATATGACTAGTCAGTTTTTATCAATATTTTATTTAAATGAACTAGATCATTTTATTGTTCATAATTTAAAGTTAAAATATTATGTAAGATATATGGATGATTTTATTATTATAAATAATGATAAAAAAAGATTAAAAGAAGCATTAAAAATTATTGAATATAAATTAAATAAAGAATATAAATTGAATTTAAATAAGAAAAAAACAAGTATTATAAATGTTAAACATGGTTTTAGTTTTTTAGGTTATGTATTTAAAATTAAAGACAAAAAAGTGATTATAAAAGTACGAAATGAAAGTATAAAAAAGATAAAAAAAAGAGTAAAAGCAGTTAAGTATTTATTGAAAACTAAAAAAATAGATTATTATAATGCCTTTTGTACAATAATGACTTATAGTAATAGTTATAAGTATTGTAAAAATAATAAAATAAATAAAATCATTAATAGGTATTTTTATGAAAAATAAATATTATTTTTTTAAAAATTTATATCCAGATTATTTAATAATTATAAATAATAATAAAAGTATAGGGATAGATAAATTACTTATTAAATATTTGAAAAATAACGATATTAATTAATTATATTAAAGTAAATAATGAATTTAAAATAATTATTAAAAAATGCAAAATAAATAATTATTATCAATATGTAATTTTAGAAAGTATACTAAGTTTAATAAATAGCTTTTAATTATTTGTTATATTATGTTATTATATAAATGGTGATTATATGATATTAACAGATAATATGAATATCCATAATAAGTATTTAAGTAAATATGCTTGTTTAGATAGTAATGCTATTTATTTAAAACCAGAACAAAATGATTTTAGAACACCTTTTTTTAGAGATATAGATCGAATTATATATACATTAGCTTTTACTAGATATAAAGATAAAACGCAAGTATTTTCGTTTAAAGAAAATGATCATTTAACTAAAAGATTGATGCACGTTTTATATGTAAGTAAAATTGCTAGAACTATTGGAAGAGCTTTAGCATTAAATGAAGATTTAATTGAAGCAGCAGCATTAGGGCATGATTTAGGTCATACCCCTTTTGGTCATGTCGGAGAAGCTATTTTAAATGAAATTAGTTTAAATAATAATGAAGGTTATTTTAATCATAATATTCATAGTGTAAGACTTTTAATGTCTATTGAAAATTATGGATTAGGTAAAAATATAACATTACAAACTTTAGATGCTATTATGTGTCATAATGGAGAACTTCCAATGAATAAATATATTCCTAAAGAAAAAAATATTAAAGAATTTATTACTGAATATAAAAATAGTTATCAAGATAAAGAAATAATCAAAAAATTAATCCCTATGACTTTAGAAGGATGTGTAGTTAGAATTAGTGATTTAATAGCATATTTAGGAAGAGACATTGAAGATGCTATAAGACTTAAAATGATTAAAATAGATGATATTCCTCAAAATATTATAAATAATTTAGGTAAAAGTAATAAAGAAATAGTTAATTCTTTAACTATGGATGTAATAAAAAATAGTATGGGAAAAAATTATATTCAAATGAGTCCGAAAATTTATCAAGCAATAATTGATTTAAAAAAATATAATTATGAAAATATATATTATAAAGCTTATACTAAAGAAGAAAAAGCAAAATTAAAATTAATGTTAAATACATTATTTAATAAATATATAGATGATATTAATCAAAATAATGGAGAATCAAATATTATAAAATCATATTTAAATAATATGAGTGAAGAATATAAAAATAACAATAGTAAAGAAAGAATAGTAATTGATTATATAGCTGGGATGACTGATGATTATTGTTTAAATGAATATAATAAATATCTAAAAAGTATCCATAATAAAAAAGAGGTGTAAGATGATTTACAAAATGTATAAATGTAATTCTTTTAATGTTCATACATTAAAAACTGATAAATTTAAAACAAGTCATATTGAAATTATTTTTCGTAAACCAATTATAAAAGAAGAATTAGGATCTTATTCATTTTTAATGGATTTGTTAATGGAAAGTTCCTTAAAATATCCTAAAAGAAAAGATTTGATTGTAAAGTTTGAAGAATTATATCGAACAAGTATTTATGGTACCACAGTTAAAACGGGTAATGTTTTAAATTCTAATATCATTGTTGATTTTATTAATCCCGAATATATAGATGATAAAAATTATTTAGAAGAGGTAATTAAGTTACCATTTGAATTATTACAACAACCTAATGTGATAAATGAAGAATTTGATTTGAAAACTTTTAATATAGTAAAAGAAAGATTAAAAAGAGAAATTAAAAGTATTGCTGATAATGCTTTTAAAGTATCAATTAAAAAAGCTTTTGAAACTATGGATAAAGATAGTCCAAGTTCTTATTCATTATATGGAACTATTTCTGAATTAGATAGAATTACTCCAGCTAGTTTATATAAAGTATATAAAAGATTTTTTAAAGAAAATGTTTGTGATATTTTTATTATTGGTAATTTAGATATGGATGAGGTAGTAACTTTAATTAAAAAATATTTTAAACATCGATATATAAATGACACTAAATTAATGCTTAAAGTAGATAATAAAGTAAAGAAAAAAGAAGTAATAGCTAGTGATACTTCTGATAATATTCAAGCTAATATGGTTATGATTTATAATACCAAAAATTTAACTCCAGTTGAAAAAAATATTACTTTTCAAGTATTTAATTATATATTTGGTAGTGGTGGATTAACAAGTAAGCTATATCAAAAAATACGGGAAGAAAATAGTTTATGCTATAGTATTAATAGTATGTATTTAAAATATGATGAATTATTAGTAATTCATGTATCATTAGAAAATAGTAATGTTAAAAAAGCTATTAATTTAATCAATAAATGTTTAAAAGAAATGGCAGTAGGTAACTTTACTAATGAAGATATTGAAGATGCCATTAATAATTTATGTATATCTTTAGATTTAGCTTATGATAATAATGTTTCATTATTAAACAATTATGTATTTAATTATTTTGATAATTTACCATTAATAGATGAAAGAAAAGAAATGCTTTTGAAAACTACTAAAGAAGATATTGTTAGTTTAGTTAAAAAAATTAAGTTAAATACAATTTTTACCTTAAAAGGTAAGGAGGAAGAATAACATGCAAGAATTAATGTTAGAAGGATTAAATGAAAAAATATATGAATATAAAACTAAAAGTGGTTTAAAAGTATATATGTGGGTAAATGAAAAAGTTAATAGCTGTTTAATGACTCTTTCCGTTAAATATGGGTCTATTCATACTAAGTTTAAAGTTGGTAAAAAAGTATGGGAAGTTCCAAATGGAGTTGCACATTTTTTAGAACATATAAAGTTTAATATAAATGATCATACTACAGCTCATGATGAATTTCATAAATTAGGTGGAGATGCTAATGCTTTTACAACATTTAAATATACATGTTATATAGTATTTGCAACCACTAAAAAAATTGAAAATTTAAATTTATTATTAAACTATGTATATAATCCTTATTTTACTAAAAAAATAATTACTAAAGAAAAAGGTATTATTATTGAAGAAGCTAATATGAGTAATGATGATCCTTATTCTAAAATGTTTTATGATAGTTTAAAAAATACTTTACAAAATTCAAAATTTCGCAATTTAATTACTGGAGAAGTAGAAGATATTAAGAAAATAGAATTAGAACATATAAAAGCCGTCTATGATACTTTTTATCATCCCGAAAATATGTTTTTAACTATAACGGGTAATTTTAATCCCTATGAAATGGCTCAAGTAGTAGAAGAAAATTTAGCTAAAAAAGAGTTTGGAGAGTTTCAAGAACCATTTATAATTAAAGAACAAGAACCCAAAAAAGTGAATAAAAAGTACTCTGAAAGTATTTTAAATATTGCTTATCCACGTATAAGATACATGATTAAAATACCTGTAAATAAGTTTAAAAATATTGAATTATTAGATTTAAAAATGATGTTAAATTTGATAATGAATATAAATTTTGGAGCAACAAGTACTTTTAAAGATGAATTAATTGCCAAAGAATTAATTAATACTATTGGTTATGCAATAGATAATTATGATGACTTTATTATCATAACGTTATCAGTAAATACTAACTATAAAGATGAAATATTAAAAAGGATAGAAGAAAAGTTTGCTAATTTATCTATTACAGAAGAGGATCTAACTCGGAAGAAAAATGCTGATATAGCAACTTTGATATTACAATATGATGATATCGAATTAGTTAATATGAAAATTCAAGATGATATTTTGAATGAAGAATGTATTATAACAGATATTAAAGAAAGATTAAAAAGTATAAATAAAAATGATTTAGATAATGTTATTAATTGTATAACACTGGATAATGTATCTGTAAATGTCTTTATGCCAAAAGAAAACCAAGAAAATTAATTCTTGGTTTTAATATTATCTGTTGTAGAATTCAACGATAAGTTGTTCATTAATTTCTGGATTAAGTTCGCTTCTTTCAGGAATTCTTAAATATTTACCAGATAAAGCTTTTTTATCCATTTCTAAGAATGCTGGAACAGTTCTATTTTGTTCTAATGCATCGATAATTGCTGGATGATTTAAAGAATTTTCTTTAACTGAAATTACATCTCCAACTTTAGTAATGTATGATGGAATATCAACTTTTTTACCATTTACTAGAATATGACCATGATTAACTATTTGGCGAGCACTTCTTCTAGTTCTAGCCATACCAAGACGATATACCATATTATCAAGTCTTGATTCAAGTAATACAAGTAGGTTTTCCCCAGCAATACCTTTCATCTTAGATGCTTTTTCAAAAGTCTTTCTAAATTGTTTTTCATTTAGTCCATATAAAATACGTACTTTTTGTTTTTCTTGCATTTGAACGCCATATTCACTAAGTTTTTTACGACGATCTTGACCATGTTGTCCAGGTGCATAAGGTCTTTTAACAAGTTCTTTACCATTTTCTAATGTTGAAAAACCAAGTCTTCTTGACTTTTTATAAGCAGGTCCTGTGTATCTTGCCATAATATCTCCTTTCTTTTATTTGCAAAAGTATTTATGATTATACTAATATTATAGGGAGTTTAAATGAATTTTTCTAGGGCAGTCCTAGATACTTTATTCCATATTTTGGTTTAAACACATTATAATTTAGTATAACACTGCCTAAATAACTTGCGAATATATTATATAATAAGTGTATGTTATTGTCAATTTTTTCAGGATAAAAATGTTGCAAATAATTTATATTGTGTTAAAATAGACCAGTGATTAAAATGATTAATATAAAATTAAGAAAATATATTGAAGAGGAAATAATACCTCGAAATGATTTAAACGGTAAAGGGCATGATGCTACTCATGTATACTATGTTTTAATTAGAAGTTTAAGATTTGCTAATTATGCTACTAAAATAAATTATATTATGCTTTACGTAATTGTAGCTTATCATGATTTAGGTTTTAACATTGATGAAGATAATCATGAAAAAATTTCTGCACAAATTTTATTAAATGATAAATATTTAGCTCAATTTTTTTCTAAAGAAGAAATGCAAATAATGGCTGAAGCCATCGAAGATCATCGTGCTAATTTACAAAATGAACCTCGTAGTATTTATGGTAAAATTATTTCATCAGCAGAAAGAAATACCTTAATTGATAATTTTATGCAAAAAATTTATTTTTATTGTTTAAAACATTTTCCAAATAGTGATTTAGATAGTGTTTTAGAAATATCAAGACAACACGCAATAGAAAAATATGGCAAAAAAGGCTATGCTCGTAATAAAATTTATTTTCCTGATTTAGATTATGAAAGATTCTTAAATAAGATCCAAAATTTAATAGAAGATTATGATAGTTTTTACCAAACATATTTAGAAGTCAATGAAATAAATTTTCCAAGAAAAATAGTCAAATAAAAAAGTCTTAAAGACTTTTTTATTCGACTGTAACCGATTTAGCTAAGTTTTTTGGTTTATCAATATTGCAGCCATTATTTTTAGCAACTTTGTATGCTAATAATTGTAGTGGTATTATGATTATAATACTTTGTAAAATAGGGTGAACATCTGCAATAGTGATAAATTCATCATAAAAATGGTCTTTAAAAGTAGTATTACTAACCAATATTACAAAAGCACCTCTAGCTTTTACTTCTTTAATATTACTAATAGTTTTTTCTAGTAAATATTTATCGGTAGCGATAGCTATTACAGGTGTATTTTTATCAATTAAGGAAATAGTTCCATGTTTAAGTTCTCCTGCTTGATAGGCAACACTATTAATGTAAGATATTTCTTTTAATTTCAAGCTAGCTTCCATGGATATAGCATAATCGATTCCTCTGCCTATAAAAAATATCTGTTTATGTTTATATATTTTATCGGCAATTTTAAAATAGGTTTCATAATTAGCAATAGTTTTATTTATTAAATTAGGTAATAAATTTATATCTTTAAAAATTGTTGTTAATTCTTTGGAATCTATTACACCATTTTTATATCCTAAATATGTTGTTATCAAGCTAAATATAGCTAATTGGGCTAGATAAGCTTTAGTTGTTGCAACTGCTATTTCACATCCAGCTTTAATATAGATGACATAATCGGCTTCTCTAGCAATGCTACTACCAACTACATTAACAATAGCTAATGTTTTAATTTGATCATTTTTAGCTTTCCTTAAAACTGCTAAAGTATCAGCGGTTTCTCCAGATTGAGAAACTAAAATTACCAAAGTTTTATTATTATAAAAACAATTTTTATAGCGATATTCACTGGCAACTTCGACATTTACAGGAATATTAGCATATTTTTCGATTAAACATTTACCAACTAAACCAGTATGATAAGCAGAACCACAAGCTACTATATCAATTCTTTCAAATTTATTTAAAAAATTAAAATTTTTTTCTAATGATTCGATGGTTCCATCGAAATAATAATCAATAGTATTTTTATAAACTTTATCTTGTTCGTTAATTTCTTTTAGCATAAAATGTTCATAACCATTTTTGGTAGCTGCTTCATAACTTTCAGAAAAAGTTTTGATATTTTTTTTGACAATTTCTAAATTATTATTATATACAACTATTTTATCTGCTGTTATTTGGGCAATTTCATTATCTTCTAATAATATATACTTATTAGTAAATTTTAAAATTGCCGGTACATCTGATGCTATAAAATTTCCTGTTTCATCCGTTGCTATGATTAAAGGACTAGTATTTCTTAAAGCATATAAAGTATTAGCATCATCATTACAAATGATTCCAAACGCATAAGATCCTTTCAATATTTTAATAGCTTCACTTAAAGTCTCTAAAATATTTTTATTTTTCTTATATAAAAAATCAAATAAAGCACAAGCAACTTCTGTATCTGTTTCTGATTTAAAAACATATTTTTCTTTTATTAATTTTTCTTTTAATTCGCTATAGTTTTCAATTATTCCATTATGAACTATTGTAAATTTTCCAACTGAATGGGGATGAGCATTAGTTTTATTAGCTTTACCATGAGTAGCCCACCTTGTATGCCCGATTCCTAAATAACTTTCTTCATTAAAATTTAATAAAGCTTTTAAATTAACAATTTTTCCTTCTGCTTTAATAGTTTTTATTTTATTTTTAAAAAAATATGATATTCCAGCAGAGTCATAGCCGCGATATTCTAAAGCTTCTAAGCCATGAATGATTTTAGGGATACATTTATCTTTTCCAACATATCCAATTATTCCACACATATATAAAATTCCTTCCTTTAAGTATGCGATATATTTTTTGTTACAATTTTGATTTTGCTTTTTTATATATATCTAACGATTATACTGACCGTAACAATATCCGCCGAAAAATCGATAATTGTTATCCTCGTCACCTAAACGGTCTGGCGCTAACAAATAACATATCCTCCTTTTAATTATTTGCTTAGTATAATTATATTATATAAATTCTTTTATTGTCAAAGATATTAAATTGTAAATACATAATAAATGTAATATAATTTAAAAGGTGATATGATGAAAAAAAATAAAATAATATTAGAAAAAAAGAATTCAAGTGCTAATCTAAGTAAAACAATAATTATGGGATTAATTGGATTAGTTTTGTTATTGATACCATCATCACTTACTAAAATCGTTGGGTTATTAGTTGGTATTACTTTATTATTAATGGGAATTGTTCAAGTAATTAATTATATAAAAAATAAAAATACTATTAGTAATTTTGATTTAATAGTAGGTATATTATATAGCATTTTAGGTGCAATAATTATATTTAAGCCTCATTCTGTTATGAATTTAATTACTATTGTGGTTGGTATTTATTTAATTATTAATGCTTTAATAAAAGTAAAAATAGCTATTACATTAAAAAATGTTACTGATAAATGGATAGGAACATTGTTAGTTTCTTTAATTACAGCTATTTTGGGATTTTTATTAATATTCAATCCATTTGCTAGTGTTATTGCCATAACGCAATTAATGGGAATGTTTTTGGTTATTGTTACTATATTTGATTTATTAGATACTTATATTTTTAGAAAATAAATATTTAATGTTTGTTAAAATTATATTAAATGGTGTGGTTGAGATTACAATAAAAAAAAATTGAGTTCGTCTCAATTTTTTTATAGTTTTCGATATAAACCGATAGCTTTTCCTAAAATAGTTATATTGGGAAAAATTAAAGGATCCATAGTATCATTTTCAGGTTGTAATCTTATATGGTTATTTTCTTTATAAAAAGTTTTTAAAGTTACTTCATTTTCATCTGTCATAGCTACAACAACATCTCCGTTTTTAGCATCATTTTGTCTTTTAACTATAACATAGTCATTATCAAATATTCCTTTATTAATCATCGATTCACCGCTGACATGAAGGGCAAAACATTCACCACTTTTAGGAACTAATGCAGCAGGTAAATCAAAATATTCATTGGGTTGTTCTATTGCAGTTATTGGATTACCGGCTGTAATTTTACCTAAAAGGGGAACTTTTATAACATCATCTTTTTTTTCTAAAAATTCATTATCTACCAATAATTCTAAAGTTCGAAATTTATTGTTAGTAGATTTTATATAACCATTTTTTTCTAAATTTTTAACATGGACAAATACAGTGGCAGGACTATTTAGACCAACTCCTGCACAAATTTCTCTAATAGATGGTGGATAACCATGTAATGCCGAATACTTTTTAATAAAAGTTAAAATTTCTTCTTGTCTTTTAGTTAATTTATTTTCCATTTATATCCCTCATAAAAACATTTTACAATAACTTGTGTCAAAAGTCAAACATTTGTTTAATTTGATAATTGACACGAACAAATATTCGTGATAAATTAATTTTAGAAAGAAGAGGTTTTGAAAATGATGAAAAAAGTGTTACAAAAATATCGGGGCTTAATATTTTTATATTTGGTTATTATAGGAATGTGTTTTTTAATGAATGCTCGCTTTAACGAATTAAATCATAAAAATGATAATTTAGTATATGTTTATAATGAGTAATGAAGTAATTTGATAATAAAAACTGGATTTTTAAATAAATTTCCATTATAATTAAGGTGGAGAGAATAACATGAAAAAAAGAGTTTTAATTGCCTATGCACCTTATGGTGCAGGCCATAAATCTATTGCTTCTAAAATTTATGATTATTTTGAAGAATTTGGCGATTATGAAATTAAATTGTTTGATGTTGCAAAATATTCCAATATTTTAGGTAAAACAAGTATTAAATTATTTGAGTTAGTTACAAAATATAGTTTCCATAAAACTTTTAGTTTTATTTATGACTTGGCAGACAATAAATTAGCCAGTTTAAATCAAATGAAACTAGTAAAAAGATTGTTTGACAATGAAAATTTGAGAAATGAAATAGTAGAATTTAATGCTGATATAGTTATATCAACCCATTTTTTCTGTGAAAATATAGTTTCATATTATAATAAATTGGGATTAACGAATTCTAAATTAGTTACAGTTATCACGGATTATGCTACTCATAGTTATTGGAATAAAGATCATCAAAATCAAGATGCTTTTATTGTTGCCAATGAAATGGTTAAAAATGAAATGATTAAAAAAGGAGTAGATGGCAAAAAAATTTTCCCTTTTGGCTTACCATATGACCGTAAAAAAATGGAACTAAAAGCATCAAAAGAAGAAACTATTTTAAAATATAATATTGATAGTAGAAAAAAAACATATTTGTTTTTTGGTGGTGGAGCCATGGGATCGATGGCTAGCTATGATTATTTAAAAGTTTTAGTTAAAAGCAATTTGCCTGTTAATATTATATTTATTAGTGGAAAAAATCAAAAACTAGAAGAAAGAGCTCGCAAATTGGTGTTGAAAATGCATAAGACTAATATTAAAGTTTTAGGATTTGTTAAAGACGTATATAGTTTATTAAATATTAGTGATGCTGTAATTGGTAAACCAGGGGGATCTACATTAACCGAATGTATTGATATGAAAGTACCTCTTATTTTAATACCTGGAAATGGTGGGCCTGAAAAATATAATGCTCGTTTTATTTGTAAAAAAAAGTATGGCTGTAAAGTAAATACGCCATGGGGATTATCTCATATTGTTAAAAAAACTTTAAATAACGAAAAAATAATTGAAAAATGGCATGAAAATCTTTTAAAACATGCCAAAAATGAGTCGACGAAAAAGATATTTGAACTAGTAAACAAGTTATTAAAAGAAAAATAAATTTGTCAAGATAAATAACTTGTGTTAATATTTATATGAGTCCTCGTAGTTTAATGGATAAAACAAGCCCCTCCTAAGGGTTAGAGTGGAGGTTCGATTCCTCTCGAGGACGCCATAAGGAATTGACTAACTAGAAATAGTTAGTTTTTATATTATAAAATAATTAATTATTATGATATTTATATGGACATAGATGATTTAGAACCTTTGGTAGAAACATTTATGTTAGATGATAAATCATTAGTGTTAAGTAAAGAACAATTTGCTCGATTAAAGAATAATTTAACATTTATGAAAAATATTTACGAGGAATATTTTGAAAGTTATAGCGATATCAATCATTATACCATAAAGGCTCTTGATGGAAATGGACATGATATTGTTAGACCTATTTTATGGGATATGATTTTAGAAAAAGCAGTTTCTGTCTTACATTCTGAAAACAATATAATTCAATTTTCTCGTGGTAGAGATGAATTATATGAGAAAGAATTTGGGGAAAATGTTTATAAAAGAAGTATAGAATCTATGATTGATTATGTTCCAAATAAAGAAAACACTATTATTGTCAATTTAGTATCACCGTTAGATATTAGAAAGAAAAGAAACTATATAAGATATGAAAATGGTGGACATTTTGTTTCCGAAGATACAATGGATAAAGTATATGATAAAGACTATTTTTCATATACGGAAACTGAATATAACACAGGATATATAGTTGTGAAAAATAAAAAATATCCTGTTATTACAATTTATAATGATAAAACATTTAACACTATTGAACTTGATGAATTTTTGTATTATTATTTAGATAGAGTAATAAATTATTATAATGAATTTAATATGGAGGTAAAAAATGAATTTAAAACAAGTTCAGAAAGATATTTGGCAAAACAAAATAAATAAAGGTTTTAATACAACAAATGTAGAAAAAGAATTTTGTTTTTTATATGGTGAAGTAGCTGAAGCTTTTGAAGCCTATAGAAAGAAAAAAGATGATTTAAACGAAGAACTTGCTGACATTGCAATTTATTTAATGGGATTGTCAGAAATGTTAGGTTTTGATTTAGAAGATGAAATTATGAAAAAAGTTTCTAAAAATGAAAAAAGAGT